>CACXHI010000113.1 GCA_902767395.1 Oscillospiraceae bacterium | reverse complement strand
GCTTTCTTCAATGCAATCGCCGTGACGAGGAAGAACACCATGACCGGCATGGTCACGCCGGTCGCCAGCCCGTCGATGCCGTCGGTGAGATTCACCGCGTTGACGCAGCCGACGATTACGAAGACGGCAAACGGGATATAGACCCAGATTGGAATGGACCAGGCCCCGGTTGTGAAGGGGAGCCAGACGGAGGGGGTCAGATGCCCGATCCGATAGAGCACGTAGAGATAGAGCGCCGACGCGACAAGCTGGAGCAGCAGCTTTTGCAGGGGCGTCAGGCCTTCGTTCTGCTTTTTCTTGACCTTGAAGAAGTCGTCGATAAAGCCGATCACGCCGAACACCAGCGAGAAGGCGAAAACCAGCGCGGAGGTCCAGCGCCCGTAGACGAGGCACAGCACCAGCGTACCCAATCCGGCTGCCAGAATGAAGATCAAACCGCCCATCGCAGGGGTCCCGGCCTTGGAGTTGTGCCACTTCGGCCCAATCTCGCGGATGGTCTGCCCCGCCTTCAAGGCGCGCAGCCAGGGAATGATGAAGTGCCCTGCGATCAGTGCGACCACAAAGCAGGGAAGGAGGGAAAGAATGATTGTGAGAATTTGTCCGTCTTCCATGGGGATTCCTCCGTTTTTCTGTTGGGATCATCGGAAAGCACGCCGCGACAGCGGGGATCGGCCCGCACCGTACTCAGTGCTTGCTGAAAAATGCGTTCATGACCTGCTCGAGATGCATCCCGTGGCTGCCCTTGAACAGCAGCACGTCGCCGCTCTGCGCGCTTGCGCGGAGCGCGGCGAGCAGGTCTTCCTTCGCCTCAAAGTGCCGCGCCTTTCCTCCGGCGGCGGCGGTCAGCTCCCGCGACAGCGGCCCGTAGGCCAGAATCAGATCCGCGCTCTGCGCGGCCTGCTCGCCCACGGCGCGGTGGGCGGCGGGAGCAAAGTCTCCCAGCTCCAGCATATCGCCCAGCACGGCGATCTTGCGGCCCTCAGTGGGAATGTCGCGCAGAACCCTCAACGCGGCCCGAGCGGATTCCGGCCCGGCGTTGTAGCAGTCCGCAATCACGGTGTAGCCGTCCTGTCGGTAGGTGCGCAGTCGGTCGCCGGTATTGACAAAGCTTCGCAGCGCCTCGGCAGCCTTCCGGAGCGGAACGCCGACACAGTGGGCTGCCAGCATGGCGGCCAGCGCGTTGAGGGCGTTGTGCTCACCCGGCGTGGGCAGAAGCACGTCCACCCGCTCGCCAAAGCCGACGGCGGTGAAGGCGGTCTCAAACGCGGAGGTGCGAACCGCCTCCGCCCGCAGGTCGCAGTCCGTGCCGAGGCCGAACCAGAGCGTTTTGCAGGCGGGTGAAGCCCTGCGCAGCAGGGGCTCGTCACCGTTGAGAACCGCCACGCCGTCCGGGGACAGGCCCTCCAGCAGCTCCAGCTTGGCCTTGCAAATGCCCTCGCGGCTGCCGAGATTTTCTATGTGCATCGTTCCAACGTTGGTAATCACGGCGACGTCCGGCAGGGCCAGCCGGGTGAGGCGGGACAGTTCTCCGGCGTGATTCATGCCCATTTCCACGACAGCCAGCTCCGTCTCAGGCCGCAGCTCCAGCAGCGTCCGGGGAACGCCAATGTCGTTGTTGTAGTTTTTTTGCGTCCATTGGGTGCGGTAGACTGCCGCGCAGGCAGTCGCCGTCATCTCCTTGGTGGTAGTCTTGCCGACGCTGCCGGTCAGACCAATGAAGCGGGTTTCGCCCAGCGTCTGACGCCAGCCGCGTGCGATTTTCTGCAAGCCGGTCAGACTGTCCGGCACGACGATCATCGGCACACCGGGAAGCTGCCGCTCCCCCAGCGCCGCCGCTGCGCCGGCCTCCATCGCTTTTCCGATGAAATCGTGACCGTCCCGCGCCGCCCGCAGCGCCACGAACAGCTGGCCGGGCAGAATGGAGCGGGAGTCGTTCTCCGCGCCGAGAAAGGCGACGTTTTCATATTCCGGCAGAACCTTGCCGCCGCACCATTGGGCGGCCTGTTTCAGTGTTATCATAGCAGATCCTCCGCCGATCGGCAGCGCTCAGTCGGCTCCCGTCAATTGCTTTGCCACCTCTTCGCGCTCGTCGAGGTGCAGCTTCTGCGTTCCGATGATTTGATAGTCCTCATGGCCCTTGCCGCACAGCACGATGATATCGTCCGCTTTGGCCTCGCGCATGGCCCGGGCAATGGCCTCGCGTCGGTTCTCCACCACAAGATAGGGATGGCAGGGCGCAACGATCTGCTTGAGAATGTCGGCAATGATCTTGTTCGGGTCCTCGGTGCGGGGATTGTCGGAGGTAATGATCGAAAGATCCGCCAGCCGCACGCCGATCTGCCCCATAATGGGGCGCTTTGCGGCGTCGCGGTCGCCGCCGCAGCCAAAGACCGCAATGAGCCGCCCCTTGCAGAAGCCCTTTACCGTGGTCAGGACGTTGTCCAGCGCGTCCGGTGTGTGGGCGTAGTCGATGAGCACTGTGTAGTCCTTGCCGGGCGTCGGAACGACCTCCATTCGGCCCTTGACGCCCTTGGCGTTGGCCAGTGCCTTCGCTGCGGCTGCAACGGGGACTCCAATGCCGATTGCCATGCCCAGAACCGTCAGAGCGTTGTAGACGGAGAACCTGCCGGGAATCCCCAGCGTAACCGGACAGTCGCTTTGCTCATAGTGTGCGGTGAAGCTGACGCGGTCAGAGGCCAGCACGACGTCCGAGGCGGTGAGCTCCGCCGTCGGCTGTCCGTCCACCGAGGTGGTCAGGGTCCAGCTTGCGGCCTCCTCCACGGTCTTGGCCACCTGCGCGTCGTCGACGTTGAAGACGCTGAAGGCACAGCGCCGGAAGAGCAGGGCCTTGGCCTGTCGGTAAGCCTCCATAGTCTCATGGAAATCCAGATGGTCCTCCGTCAGGTTCGTAAACGCGCCGACGGCAAAGGGAATGCAGTCCACCCGGTGCAGGGCCAGCGCGTGGGAGGAGACCTCCATCACCACGTGGGTGCAGCCGGCTGCGGCCATTTCGGCAAACAGCCCTTGCAGCTCGAAGCTTTCCGGGGTGGTGCGCTCCGTGGGCAGAACCGTACTGCCGATCATGTTCTGAATCGTGCCGATCAGACCGACCTTCGCCCCCAGCACCTGTTCCAAAACGGATTTGAGCAGATAGGTGACGGTGGTTTTTCCGTTCGTTCCGGTGACGCCGAGAATGGTCATCTTCTCTGCCGGGTGGTCGAACCAGCTTGCCCCGAGGGCCGCCAGAGCGGCGCGGGCATTGGCAACGAGCACGTAGGGAATCTCCACAGTGGGCTTGCGCTCGCAGACGACGCAGACGGCGCCCTTGCTGACCGCGTCCGGGATAAAGCGGTGTCCGTCTGCGGCATAGCCCGTGATTGCCACGAACAGGTCGCCGGGCTGTACCAGCCGGGAGTCATAGCGAACCCCGGTAATTTCGGTATTCAGATCCGCGTTGGCGTCCAATACGCGGATGTCCTTCAAAAGCTCGGAAAGCTTCATGCGTTTTTACCTCTGTTTTTAAGATTAATCCAGCGCGGTCTGATCCGTCAG
The DNA here is from genome assembly GCA_902767395.1 of Oscillospiraceae bacterium. GTDB lineage: Bacteria > Bacillota > Clostridia > Oscillospirales > Oscillospiraceae > JAFRPC01. The sequence goes on along the minus strand of CACXHI010000113.1, from coordinate 14,636 downwards.
CTCCACGGTGATTGTGGTGCCTCTGGGGACCGTCTCGCCGGGTGCGTAGTCCTGATCCGTCACCACGGAGTAATAGCGGTATGAGCCCTTGGTCTGCAAATACAGGCCGCTGTTTTCCATCACGGCCTTTGCCTCATCCGGAGTCAGATTCTTCAGATCGGGAACCGTGACCTCGTCGGTGGGAACCGCCTCGCCCAGATAGAGAATGGCCTTGGAGTTGCCGGGAAGCTGTTCGCCGGGGGCGGGGATCTGGCCGGTGACGACTTCACCGCTGCCCACGGTCGTATAGGTCAGACTCTGCTCCTGCAAAAGCGCCGCTGCCGCAGCTTCGTCCTGATCCCGCACGTCGGGCATCAGTACGTTGACGGTGCTCATGTCCACGTCGGTGTAGTCCGGCTGAACCCCCAGATAGAGCAGGGTGTCCGCGAAGATGTCCCGGACGACCGGGGCAGCCATCACGCCGCCGGAGACGTAAATGCCGGTTTCGCGGCTCGGAGAGTCCAGTGCGACCAGACAGATATACTGGGGATGGTCCATCGGGGCAATGCCCACGAAGGAAACAATGCGGTCCTGCGTCAGAACGCCATTTTCGTAGACGTCAAGCTTCTCGGAGGTGCCGGTCTTGCCGCCCACGCGGAAGCCGGGGAGCTTGGCGTTGCTGGCGGTGCCGTCGGTGACGACGGACTCAATCAGCGTACACATGAGCTTGGAGGTCTCGGCGCTGATTGCCTGCCGCAGAACGGTCTTTCCGTTCTTCTGAATCACGGTTCCGTTCTCGTCCAGAATCTCAGAAACGACGTAGGGCTTGAGGACGTACCCGCCGTTTACCACGGCGGAAATGGCCCGCACCATCTGGATTGGCGTTGGCTTGACCGACTGACCGAAGGCCACGGTGGTAAGCTGGGCGTTTTCCATCAATTTGTCTCTGGAGTGGAAGACGCCGGTGGTTTCGCCCGCCATATCAATGCCGGTTTTTTCCAGCAGTCCCAGCGCGTCGATATAGTCGTAGAGCTTGCTGCCGCCAAGCAGAATGCCGATGTCTGCAAAGGCAATGTTGCAGGAGTTTTGCAGGGCTTTGGGCAGAGTTTCATAGCCGTGGCCCTGCTCCTTCCAGCAATGGAGGGTGGCTTCGCGGTCGCGGTAATCCTTGGCGCCGCTGCAAAAGAAGGTGGTGTCCAAATTGACCGCCTGTTCCTCCAGCGCGGCAGCAAGGGTGATGGTCTTAAAGGTGGAGCCGGGCTCATAGCCGTCGGAGACACAGCGGTTTCTCCACTGCTTCAGCCGTGCGGAGGCCTCAAGCGAGTTGTACTGCTTTGCCAGCGCTTTGTAGTCGTCGCTTTCCTTGTTATAGCCTTCCATTTCGGCGGAGAGCTCGTCGAGCTCCTTGAGCACGGACAGATCCATGATCTCCAGATAGTGATTGGGATCGTAGCTGCCCTCAATCGCCATGCCGAGAATCGCGCCGGTGTTCACGTCCATCATAATGCCGAACGCACCGTTTTTGACGTCGTATTTCTCAATGGCGGCCTTCAGGTTCTTTTCCAGATAGAGCTGCACCGTGGAGTCAATGGTCAGAACCAGCGAGTTGCCGTCGCTGGCGTTATAGTATTTCTCATAGGAGTAGAGCATCTGCGTTTCGTAATTGCCCTTTGTGGTGATTACCGCACCGGCGGTTCCCTGAAGCACCTCGTCGTAGTAGGCCTCCAAGCCCTCGCCGCCCCGGTTCTCCGCGTTGGTGAAGCCGATCACCTGCGCCGCCGTGGAGCCGGAGGGATAGTAGCGCATCGAGTCGGATTCCAGATGGATTCCGCTCAGCTTGTTCTCAGAGATAAAGCTGCGCACGGCATCCGCCTGCTCCGGCTCGCGCTTGCGCGCAATAATCTCATACCGGCGGTCCAGCTTGGCAGCCTTTTCGCGGATCGAGTCCGGATCAATCTCCAGAATCTTGGCCAGACCCTCGGCGATGAAGTCCACGTCTTCCTTGGCGTTGTGAATTTCCCACGGGTCAATGAAGACGTTCTCTACGGTCTTTGTGGAGGCAAGAATGTTCATGTTGCAGTCGTAAATCGTGCCGCGATCCGCAGTCACTGCGGTGGAGCGGGTCTGGTTGCTGATCGCACGGGATTCATACTGGTCGTGTTCGAGCACCATGAGCTTGAACAGACGCATGAACAGCGGGATAAACAGCACGATTCCGCAGAACACCATGATGAAGGTCGTGCGGCGCAGCACACCGTGCCCGGCCTTCTCCCGGTTAAAGGCAGGAGCGGCCGTGGGCGCTTTGAGCGGACGGTTCGGTTTTTTTGCCAATTCGTTTCACCTCACAGGTCAGGACGCTTCCGGCAGACAGAACACGATGGCTGTGCTGCGGGGGAGCGTCTTGTGCAGGAAAAGGGGCGGCACCGGGTGTGCGCCCCTTTTGTTTTGGTATATGGCGCGCTCAGCGGAAATATTCCAGCACACCCTCGACGCCCTGAATAATCGCGTCGATGGCCTTCTGCGCGTAGCTTCTGCCGTCTACCTGAATGACCTCGGTGCTGTCGGCCCCGGCGACGTTGAGATAAATCGTCTGCCGTGCCGTGGGCTGTCCCATGCCCAGCTCTCTGGCTCTGGCTTCGATTTTCGCAAGATCAATGCGGCTTTCGTAGGTGGAGCGGAGCTTTGCGGTGTTGGCCTGCGCTGTGGCGAGCGTTTGCTCCAGCGCTCCGACCTGCGTGGTGGCCTCATAGAGCTGTACGTAGCTGTGAACCACCAGCATCAGCAGAAGCATGACCACGACCAGACCGATCACGGCCAGCGGTGCGAAAGCGGGCTTGGCCTTCGGTGCGTATTTCGGTTGATGGCTGGGCTTCTCCTCGGGAAGCGGCGCCGGACGCGGCTTCGGGACGGCCGTACCGAGCAGCTCATAGGCCTCGCTGCCGTTGTAATTGTAGGGCTTGTAATCGTCTGGCACGTTCATTCACCTCGGTTCATAGAATCATCGTTGGATGGGATATGACAGCTTTTCGCCCACGCGCAGCTTTGCGCTGCGGGAGCGGGGGTTTTCTTCCAGTTCCGCCGCACCGGCGGTGATGGGCTTGCGGCTGATCAGGCGAAGGGTCGGCTTTTTCCCGCACACGCAGACCGGGAATTCCGGCGGGCAGGTGCAGCCGCGGGCGGCCTGCGCCATTGCGTTTTTTACGATGCGGTCTTCCAGAGAGTGGAAGGTGATGACCGCCAGTCTTCCGCCGGGACGCAGCCGGTCAATGGCGCGGCCCATCACCCCGTCCACAGCGCCGAGCTCGTCGTTGACGGCGATGCGACTCGCCTGAAAGCTGCGCTTCGCGGGGTGCTGTTTCTCCCGCAGGGCCTTCTGCGGCATGGCGGAGCGGATGACCTCCACCAGCTCCAGCGTGGTGGCGATGGGGGCCGACTCGCGCCGACGAACGATGGCGGCGGCAATCAGGGGCGCGTAGCGCTCCTCGCCATAGGCGAAGAGAATGCGGCGCAGCTCCTCCTGCGGCCAGAAATTGACAATTTCATAGGCGGTCAGCGGGTCGGAGGGGTCCATCCGCATATCCAACGGCGCGTCCGCCATATAGCTGAAGCCGCGTGCGGCCTCGTCGAGCTGTGGAGAGGAGACGCCCAAATCGAGCAGAATGCCGTCCACAGCGGGGATGCCCAAGCCGTCCAGAATGGCGTCCAGCTCCCGGAAATTGGAGTGTACCAGCTTGACCCGGTCCATCCACGGCGCAAGCCGTTCGCGGGCGGCAGACAGGGCCTTGGGGTCCCGGTCCACGCCGATCAGCGTCCCGGTGGTGAGCCGTCGGGCAATCTCGGAGGAATGACCCGCGCCGCCCAGCGTGCCGTCGAGATAGATTCCGTCGGACCGAATGTGCAGCGCCTCGATGGATTCCTCCAACAAAACGGAGATATGATGAAAGTCCGTCACAGTCCCAGCCCCTTCAGCGCAGCGGCCAGATTGTCAGGCCCGCCGAGGAAGGCGGCCTCCTTGGCCTCGTAAGCGGCAGCGTCCCAGATCTCCGCGTGATCCCCCTGCCCGAGGAAGGTCACGTCGCCGTTGAGCCGCGCGTACTGCCGCAGGATCGGCGGGATCACGAAGCGGCCCTGCTTGTCCGGCTCGCATTTTGCCACGTTGGCCCGAATGTAGCGCAGGGCGCCGGCGTCGGAAAGGGGAACGGAGTTGAAGCTCTCCGTGACCTTTTCCCATTTGGCCTCGGGGAAGACCAGCAGGCTGTTTTCCAGACCGATCATCACGTAGAAAACGTCGCCCAGCTCCTCCCGGAGCTTGGCGGGAACAAACAACCGCCCCTTGGGGTCCACATTGTGGGTGTACTTGCCAAACAACCTGCTCACCTCCTCCTGAAACTGGGATGGGATGGGATTTTGTGGGAAACCAATCCACTTTCATCCACTTTGCTCATAGTATAAACCCAATGTTACGAAATTGCAATCATTTTCTTTGTTTTTTTGTTCTTTTTTTTCGGGCAAGTCCGCAGTTTTTTCGTTGACAAGCCGCTCAGACGGGGCTATGATAGGAAAAAAGGAAAAGAGCGCACGATGATGACTGATTTTTCCGATGTCCTTCTGGTCTCCGACTTCGACCGGACGCTCACCGCGCCGGACAGCACCGTTCCCGAGGCAAACCTCACCGCCATCCGACGCTTTATGGAGCGGGGCGGGCGCTTTACCGTGGCAACCGGGCGCAGCGCGCCGATGTTTCGCCCCTGTCAGGAGCGGATTCCCGTCAACGCCCCGCTCATTCTTTACAACGGGGCGGCGGCCTATGATTATGCGGACAATACCTTTTCCGGAGCGGTCTGGATGTCTGGCGGGCGGGAGCTGCTGGCTTACCTGACCCGGAATTTTCCCGACCTGCTTTTGGAGGTACAGGGGGTGGACGCGCACTATCTGCTCGGGCAATCCCCTTTGCGTGAAGCGTTTTACAGGGCGCAGGGCGTCGCCTGCAAGCCCGTCGCCCTGTCGGAAGCCCCGGAGCGCTACCACAAGCTGGCGCTGTTCGGAACATTTCGCAGTCTGGACGTGGGACAGTTTTACAGCGGAACGCCCGAGGAGGACGTCCGGTTTTCAGACTGCTGCGTCCGGATCATGCGCGACTGGCCGGAGCTGCGGGCGGATCGGGCCGCCATGCGGATCATCGACCTTCAGGATCGCCGCGCCGGAAAGGGCGCGGCGGCGCGGGCGCTGGCCGGGCGGCTTGGCCGGAGCACGCTGGTCTGCGTGGGCGACGCTATGAACGACGCCTCCATGCTGCTCGAAGCGGATCTGGCCTTTGCCCCGGCGGACTGCAACGAGGAGGTCAAGGCGCTGGGCTGCTGCACCCTCGTCCGTCCCTGTGCCGAGGGCAGCATCGCGGGCGTCGTGGAGGCGCTGGAACGCATGGAACCCGACCGACTGTGCGCACCCCGGTAAGCAGGGTGAAAACCCGTCTGCAGAGGCGGTCTTGTTTACAAAAGGTTAATTTTTTGTTTCCAAGCCATTCATACGCTGTTCATAAATGGAGGCTATGATACGGGTGTAAGCGATAGCAACCATTGCTGTACTTTTCATTTCTTCTCTTCTTTTCTCGAAGGCCCCCGACCTCGGTCGGGGGTTCTTTGATTTGCAGAGAATTCAAGAAGCGCCAATGAATGAACCGCTTGGAAAAATCGGAAACAGAGGCTTGACAAACGGAAATTCTTGTGCTATACTCACCCGCAGAGTGTCCGCAGAAGCGGGTCGGAAAGGAGAAATATGCGATGAGAATTCGTGAGGAGATTCCAATCTAACTGAATATGGAAACGGGTCGGATGAATTCCGAGTACCGTGCTTGAGGATCTTTCGAGAATATGGCAACCGCAGGATGCAGCCATGGACGGGAGCTGCTTCGCTGCGGATTTTTTGTACCCATTTTCAGTTGGACGGCGGAAGAGAAAGGATGATGGTTCTATGAGAAAAATCACAAGAAAAAGCATTCTGAGAGACCTAAGACTGAAAATGGAGGAGATATCAAGTGCATCTGAACGATTACGGCATGGTGCCGGCGTTTCAAAATCTGCCGGGCATCCCGGCAAGAGTTACTGCCCAGCATAAGGAGCGGTATGAGATTGTCTGCGAGCACGGCGTGACCTACGCCCGGCTGAAGGCAAGGGAATTTCACTGGGGGGACGCGCTGTTTCCCACGGTTGGGGATTATGTGATGATTCAATACGTTGCCAACGGGGACAGCCAGATCCTCGCCACACTGCCCAGACGCAGCTGCTTTTCCCGGCGGGAGCCGGGTCCGATTCCCAGAGATCAGGCCGTGGCCGCCAACTTCGACTATGTGTTCATCCTGCAATCTCTGAACCAGAACTTCAACCCCGCGCGGCTGGAGCGCTATCTGAGCATGGCGTGGCAGTCCGGGGCGACGCCGGTGGTGCTGCTGACCAAGGCCGACCTTGCGAGCGCCGAGCAGGCGTGTCGGACGCAGGCGGAGCAGGTCGCCGTCGGCGTGGAGGTTCACGTGGTCAGCGCCCGCACGGGCGTTGGGCTGGACGGGCTCGCCCCCTTTCTCCAACCGGGAAAAACGGTGGCCTTTCTGGGCTCCTCCGGCGTGGGAAAATCCAGTCTGGTCAACGCCCTGGCCGGGGAAGCACTGATGCAGGTCGGAGACATCCGCCAACAGGACGGCAGGGGCCGTCACACCACCACCCACCGCCAGCTCCTGCGGCTGCCAAGCGGCGTGCTGGTGATCGACACACCGGGGATGCGGGAGCTGGGCATGGCGGAGGGCACCGACGGGCTGACGGACGCCTTCTCGGATGTGGAGCAGTTCCTCGGCAAGTGCCGCTTCCGGGACTGTAAGCATACCAACGAGCCCGGCTGCGCGATTCAGGCGGCCATTGCCGCCGGGACGCTGGACCCTGCGCGCTGGGCGCGCTATCGGAAGCTTCAAGCCGAGGCGGAGGGACACACGGATGCGCTGAGCGCCAAGCAGGCGCTGCTCCGCCGCAAGCGGGCGTGGAGCAAGGAGATTGCAAAAGCCAAGAAGCACAGAAACCCGGAAATCCGATAAGGAGCTTTCCGTCTGCAAGAACGTTTTTCACTCAAAGCAATCATGATTCTGATCCCGAAAGGAGGGATTTGTTTTGCGTGCGTTATTATCCTATCTCAAGCCCTACAAGGGAAAAATCGCGCTGGCGACGATTCTTATGGCGATTGCGGCAGTCTGCGATCTGCTGCTGCCCACGCTGATGTCCAACGTGCTGGACAAGGGCGTTTACGGCGCGGCCGAGGGCGACACCTTCGGTTATATCCTCCGCACAGCCGGGTGGATGTTTCTGACGTGTCTAATCAGTCTTGCCTCGGTCGCGGGGGGCTATTGGGTGGTCTATCACGCCATTTCCGGCTATACCTGGAGTCTGCGCTCCGCCCTGTTCCGCAAGGTTCACACCATGACGCTTGCCGAGGTGGGCCGGATCGGAACCTCGAATCTGGTTACCCGCTCGACGCACGACGTGGGGACGCTCAATTGGGTCGTCTCCATGCTCTGCGGCAATATGATTATCATTCCGCTCATGTTTCTCGGCGGCGTCGTTCTCTGTATGCGCAAGGACTTCCAGCTCTCGCTGGTGATTCTCTGTGCCGTGCCCCTGCTGCTGGGCGTGATGCTGTGGATGAGCAAGAAGATCGCCCATCTCTGGGACGTGTCCGACGAATACTGCGACCGGCAGAACGACCTCGTCCGTGAGCGCCTGCGCGGCGTCCGCGTCATCCGGGCCTTTGACCGGGAAGCTCTGGCCCACGCGCGTGTCACCGATGCTACCCGTGTCATGGCGGACAATATGATCCGCGCCAACGTCCACATGTCCATTATCGACCCGCTGGCGGCCTTCGTGCTGAATCTGGCGGCGGTGCTGATCGTCTATCTGGGCGGCGTCCGCATGGAGCGGGGAAGCGGTCTCACACCGGGCGACGTGTTCGCCATGGTGCAGTACATTGCCATCATCCTCGGCGCCATAGTCTCCGTCTCCTTTGCCATTGTTGCCCTGCCCCATGCGCGGGTCGCCGCCAAGCGGCTGAGCCAGATCACCCAGTCGCAGGGCTTGGAGGAGGATCGTCCCGCACAGGGCCTGCGCTTCTCCGGACAGATCGACTTGGAGCATGTGGGCTATACCTATCCCAACAGTCCCAACCCGGCGCTGACCGACCTGAATCTGCACGTCGCTGCGGGAGAGTGGGTTTCCGTCATTGGCGGCACCGGCTCCGGCAAGACCACACTGGCGGAGTTGCTGCTGGCCTTCCGCGCTCCCACCGAGGGGACGCTTCGTTTCGACGGGCAGGACGCGGCGGCGCTGGCGTACAAGGACGTGCGCAACAATGTGAGCTGCACCCTACAGCGGCCCATGCTCTATGCCGGAACCGTGGCGGAAAACCTCCGCATGGGCAAGCCGGACGCGACGGACGCGGAGCTTTGGGACGCGCTGGAGCTGGCCCAGATTGCCGACTTCCTGCGGGAAAAGCCCGAGGGGCTGGACTTTAAGCTGGAGCAGGCGGCGACCAACGTCTCGGGCGGGCAGAAGCAGCGAATCGCCATTGCCCGCGCCATTCTCAAGGACGCGCCGATCTACCTCTTCGACGACTCCTTCTCCGCACTGGACTTTCTCACGGAAGCCAGGGTGCGCAAGGCGCTCAACCAAAAGCTGGCGGGCAGAACCCGCATTGTGATTACCCAGCGCGTCGTCTCCGCCATGCACTGCGACCGGATTTTCGTCCTGTCCGACGGGGCGCTCGTGGGCGCGGGAACCCACGCCGAGCTGCTGAAGACCTGCCCGGTCTATCGGGAAATCTATCTCTCCCAGACGGGAGGTGGGGCCCTGTGATCCGGAACAATCAGAAAACGAAAAAGAAGGAAAAGCGGCGCTTGATTGATGAAACTGTCCGCCGTTTGTTTCAGGAGATTCATCCCATTCGGGGCTGGATCTGGCTCTCCGCCTTTCTCTGCCTGCTGTTGATCGGCTGCGCCGTGGCAGCGCCGAAGCTGCTGGGCTCGCTGGTGGACCAGCTCTACGCGTGGACCAAGGAGCATACCCCCGGCCTAGCGGAACGCCTGCTGCCGGGCGCAGGTCTGCTCTTCGGCGTCTACGCCCTGCAAGCCGCCATGACCTACGGCAACTCCTTCCTGTTAAACAACGTCGTCACCCGCTTCTTCACGTCGGGCCTGCGCATCCGTCTGTCCGAGAAGCTTCGCCGCCTGCCCGTTTCCTACGTGGACAAGACCCCGGCGGGCGACGTGATCGACCGCATGATGGACGACGTGGGCTATATGGCGGATACGATCTACGGCCTCATCGAGGTCCTGCTTTCCGGTTTCCTCCAGATGATCGTGATTGCGCTGATTCTGTTTTTGACCGACTGGCGCATGGCGATTCCCGTGGTGCTGCTCTCGCCCCTGTCCGTCCTGCTGTCGGCCAAGATGGCAACGCTGGGGGAAAAGCACTGGGATAAGCACTTCAACCTCGGCGGCGAGCTCACCGCGCTGGCGGAGGAGGCTTATACGAATTACGCGACCACCAAGGCCTTCAACCGCGAGGACTACCTGCAAAGGAAGTATGACGACCTCTCCGAGCGCCACCAGCGCAACGGCATTTTCGGCAACTTCCTGTCCTCCATCGTGCAACCGGTCATCATCTTCGTGGATGCGCTGGCCTATATCGTCGTGGCGGTGGTGGGCGGCTGGCTGATTGTGCATCGCGGCGTGCCGATCGGCACGGTGGTCACGGTCATCCTCTTCGCCCGTCAGATCTCCGCGCCGTTGGAGCGGGTTGCCTTCGGCCTGAGCAACGTGCAGCACGTCAAGGCCTCCGCCCGCCGTGTGTTTGCCCTGCTGGATCTGCCGGAGGAGCCGGACCCCGTCGGAGCCATTCAGCCTCCCACAAGGGGCCGCGTGGAGCTGCGGCACGTGGACTTCTCCTACGATCCGGAGAAGCCCCTGATTCGAGACCTGAGCATTGACGTCAAGCCGGGGCAGAAGGTTGCCATTGTCGGCCCCACCGGGGCCGGAAAAACCACCATTGTCAACCTGCTCATGCGGTTCTATGACGTGCAGACCGGGCAGATCCTGATCGACGGGCAGGACGTTTCCCGGGTTTCGCGCTCCGAGAACCGGAAGCTCTTCGCCATGGTGCTTCAGGACACCTGGCTGTTCAAGGGTACAGTGGCGGAAAACGTCGCCTACGGCTGTCCCGACGCGACGCGGGAGCAGATTGAGAAGGCCTGTGACAGCGCCTACTGTGACCGCTTCATCCGCCGTCTGCCGCAGGGCTACGATACCGTCATCTCCGAGGACAGCACCGCCGTTTCCGCCGGGCAGAAGCAGCTTTTGACCATCGCCCGCGCCATGCTGGCCAACCGGCCCCTGCTGATTCTGGACGAGGCAACCTCCAACGTGGATACCCGTACCGAGCTGCTCATCCAGAAGGCAATGGACCGGCTCATGGGCGGTCGCACCTGCTTCGTTATCGCCCACCGCCTGTCTACCATTGTGGACGCCGACCTGATCCTGGTTCTGCGCGACGGGCAGATCGTGGAGCAGGGAACCCACAGATCTCTGCTGGCGCAGAAGGGCTTCTACGCGGAGCTGTATGAGAGCCAGTACGCAATTTGATCGGAAAAAGAGAAGATCGCGTATAAACCAACCAAAACCTGTCCATCCTGTAGGCAAGCTCAAGATGGACAGGTGATTTTTATGTGCAAAAGAATAACGTGGGGAAAGCTGGTTTCCCTCACCCTTGCGACCCTCCTTGTTGTCTCTGCCGCCCTCACCCTGCGGGTTCAGATGGAGCAGGCGCGTCTTGCGGACCGGCTGATTCGGCTTCACGTCGTCGCGTCCTCGGACGCTCCCGCCGATCAGGCGCGGAAGCTCCGCGTTCGGGACGCCCTCCTGCCGGAAATTGCTGCCCTGACGGCCAACTGCGCCGATGCAAACGCCGCCGAGGCCGCCCTGCGCAGCGCCCTGCCCCGTCTGCGGCAGACGGCGTTTGCCGCCCTCGGCACGGGGGAAACGGTACGCGCCAGCCTTGCCGACGAGGTCTTCCCCCGCCGTGACTATCCGACCTTCGCCCTGCCGGCCGGAACCTACCGCGCCCTGCGAATTGTGCTCGGCGCAGGAGAGGGACGTAACTGGTGGTGCGTGGCGTTTCCGTCCCTCTGCCTCCCCGCCACGGCGGAGCTGGAGGAATTGATCGGCCCGACCGACGGACACCTCGACGACTTCTGTGAGACGGCCCAAGCTGTCGGCCTCTGCGACGATCAGATTGCCCTGATGACCTCCGACAGCGCCAACGTCCGCTTCAAGTTCCGCGTCCTCGACTGGCTCTCCGAGCTCTTTGCCCCGTAGCCGGATTCCGTTTGCGCCGCACGAAGGGCCGTTCACAATTTGTTTCCAAAAGGTTCATCGAATTTTTAGCACTCTCCGGTTGACAGTGCTAAAAAAGGTGGTATAATAGAGCCAGAACAAAGGAAGGAAGCAAGAAGCTTCCGCTCCATTGCTCAATTACATAGGCACACAACACAATGTAGATGAGTGAAAGGAGAAATGACTTATGTTGATGCCCAGACTTTTTGACGATGATTTCTTTGACGATTGGATGCGCTGGCCTGTGAGCCGCACGCTTGCGGATACCGAGAAGCAGCTTTACGGCAAGCACGCGCCTCACGTGATGCGCACCGACATCCATGAGCACGACGACCACTATGACGTGGACATTGATCTGCCCGGCTTCAAGAAGGACGAGATCGACCTGAGCCTTGAGAAGGGCTACCTGACCATCAGCGCCGCCAAGGGGCTGGACAAGGACGAGACCGACAAGAAGGGCCGTGTCATCCGGCAGGAGCGATACGCCGGGGCCATGCAGCGGAGCTTTTACGTTGGAACCGCTCTGACCGAGGAGGAAATCAAGGCCCGCTTTGAGGACGGCGTGCTGAAGCTCTGCGTGCCCAAGAAGACCGCGCCGAAGCTGCCGGAGAAGAGAACCATTCTGATCGAAGGCTGATGCAGAAGCCCTACAGCGCCCCCGGATCACCGATCCGGGGGCGCTGTCATACGCCTTGAAGTTTACATAATCTGTTCGACAAAAGAAGACATAATTCGGTTACAAAATGAGAACTTATCCGCAAGAGAGGAAGAAATCCGCTGGAGAAGCGGGAGAGAAATGCGGAAAACTACGGGTTTTTGCCGGGTTTTTCACACAATCCACAGGGTTTTCCACCGACGAAAAATATACAGGCAGATTTCGACAAATTTCCATTGGGTGACATAAAACAGCTTCCACGCGGATGCAGCGAAGGACGGAATGAAATTGGGTTTCCGCCGCATGGAAGCTGCAAAAAAACGGAATATGGACAACCAGCGCCGGAATAGAGTGCTGCGAGGTGATTGTTATGCTTTCTGCAGCCCTGCTCCTGATGCTTGGCTCCATGCTCTGTTCCCTGCGGCTCGACCAGCCCGGCTCCTTTCCGAAGCCGCTGTCCGCCAAGGAGGAACGCCTCTACCTCCAGCAGGCCGCCGCCGGCGATCTCGCGGCCAGAAACATTCTGATCGAACGAAACCTCCGCCTTGTGGCCCATATTATGAAAAAGTATTATACCCAGTCTGCCGATCAGGAGGATCTGCTCTCCATTGGAACGATTGGTCTGATCAAAGGCATCGAGAGCTTCGACCCGTCCAAGGGAGCGCGCCTTGCCACTTATGCGGCGCGCTGCGTAGAGAACGAGATTTTGATGTATTTCCGCAGCCAGCGCAAAATGGCCGGCGACGTTTCCCTTTCCGACTGCATCGAGACGGGCAAGGATGGAACCTCGCTCTCGGTGCAGGACGTTGTGGCGTCCGAGGAGGATCTGTTCGAGGATCTGTCGCGCAAGGAGGAGGCGCTGAAGCTCCGCCGCGCAGTGGCCGCCTGCCTGACCGAACGCGAGCGGGAGGTGATCCGTCTCCGCTATGGACTGGACGGAGCGGCTCCCGAAAAGCAGCAGACCGTCGCCGCCCGACTTGGGATCAGCCGCAGCTACGTTTCGCGGATTGAGAAAAAGGCGCTGGAAAAGCTGCGGGCGGAGCTGGAATAGAGCGGCTCTGCGGGAAAATCGCCAGCGGACGGCCCCTTGTGGGAGCCGTCCGCTGTCCAATTCGTAATAAGCCGAAATCAACCCCATTCCGGGTGCTCGTCGAGGGTTTTGAAGGTGTAGCCCTTTGCCAGCAAATCCTCGATCATCCGGGGCAAAATCTCCACCGTGCCGTTTTCGGAGTCGTGCGTCAGGAAGATCACCTGCGCGTTGGGGTTGTTCGCGTACCAACCGATGGTCTCCAAATACGACGCCCAGAAATACTCGGCGTCCGGCAGGTTTTTCACGTTGCCCTTGGGGTACTTGTCGTTGTCTGCCGCGTTCCAGTCGAACCAATGATAGCCCTCCCGGCTCAGACGCTCCTTAATGCCGGTGGCAACGTCCTTGGCGTTGGGCGTCGTAGAGCCGCCGGGGAAGCGGATACAGACCCGCTCCGGGACCGCGCCGCAGGCGTTTTTCACCGCGTTTTTCCACTTCTCCAGCTCGTCGAAAAACGCATCCACGGAGGCGTAGCACTGGCTGTACTCATGCGTATAGCTGTGGCAGGCGATCAAGCTGCCCTGCTGGGTGATTTTTGCTGCCGTTTCGGGGTAGCGATCCACATAGTAGCCTACGGTGAAAAAGGTCGCTTTTACGCCGTAGCGATCCAGAATTCCCAGCACCTTTTCGGTGTTCCGGCCGGGGCCGTCGTCAAAGGTCAGGTAGATCGTCCGGCCCTCCGGCGCTTCCGTCGTTGCGGGCGCTTCTGTTGTCGTGGGCGCCTCGGTTGTCGGCGCCTCGGTTGTCGGCGCCTCGGTGGAGGTTTGCGGGGCCTCCGTTTCGGTGGTCTGGGGCGTCTCTGTCACAGCGGAGGTCTGCGGCGCTTCAGTGGCGGAGGTCTGCGGCGTCTCCGAGGAGGCGGTCGTGATCGGTTCCGTGTCGGTTGGCACAGGAAGGCCGCTGGCAATGCGGCTGCCCGTCTCAGACGGGAGCGTTTCGGCCCGATTCAGGCCGAACCCGCCGCTGAGCAGATAGATCAGACCCATCAGCGCCAAGAACAGCGGCAGGGGTGCGCGCCGCAGCCACCGGCGCAGGGTTTTGGAAAAGGACGGAGGAGCGGAGTTCTGTTTCATGTTGTTTACGCCTTCTGTTTCTCTCAAAATGTGCAATCTATTGTAGCACATCCGCGCGTGTTTGTCACCCTCAAAATTCCGTTTTTTGGGGAGTTATTCTGCGCAATTCGCAACAGTTCGGCCGACTGCGTGCAGAAAGCGGCGCACGGTGTGCGCCGCGGCGTGTCCGCAACGATCGAATGCCTGCTGTGGCCCCGTCACAGACAACAACGGAGCCGTGGCAAGTATTCTGCCCTGCTTTGTTGGAGTTTGCCAAACGGATGCACTGGGAGTAGGACAAAATGACGTCATTTCAATTCGCGCCCCAACGTAGAGGCGAAATTTCGGATGCGCCACCCATCTCTGTCGTGGTGACTATTTTAATCCACCCGCCCCGTGGGGGGCGGGACGAAACCATTACCCTCGAGGACGTCGTTTCGTACG
>CACXHI010000112.1 GCA_902767395.1 Oscillospiraceae bacterium | reverse complement strand
ATAATTGGTGTAATGTCCTTCATCTCCGCTGGTGAACTGCGTGCCCACCTGGGCGGTGCCGCCGGTGGTGGTGGTAACGGTCTGGTTTTGCGGCACGCACAGCGTGGCCGGGGAAATTACGATGGAGCGAAGGGATGTGGCGCCAGGAGCAGACTTGAACATCGACTCCATATTGACAGGCTGGATATAGACCTGGGCCGGCAGTTCATCCTGCAGGTAGCCGTCGCGCATGAGCCGGCTGGCGACCACGCTGGTGTTATATAGGGTGATCGTATAGGACACATTGCTCCCGGCGGTATAGTATCCGCCGGAGGGTCCCGACTTGCTGAGGTTCAGCGCACCCTCGATGGGGATCAGGCGCGTCTGGGCGCTGGCCGTATCCTCCTGATCATCGCTCCAGGAGAAGTGCTGGGTGTCGGTGACCGTGTTGGTAAACCGGCCCACGTTCTTGCGCAGGCTGCCGTCCTCCTCGTAGAGCGCGACGGGGTTGCCGTTTTCGTCCTTTATGCTCTGGTCCGCCTCAAACAGCCGGTCATAATAATAGATCTGGTATGTAGTCGTGGGGAACTCGGAAGTGGCGTAGTAATCGCCGTTGTAGTTTACGGCCAGATAGGGGTTGGTGGCTCGGAACCGGATGCGCAGGCTGTTGCCGTCCTCGCCCACGAGGAGCTCGGGGTAATAGTTGTTGTTGCGAAGGTGGTACGAGCTTGTATAGGCATAGGCCACAGTGCGCCTCGTCCCGTTGGCCAGGGTCACGTAGAAGTACAGATAGTTATTCATCTGTTCTCCCAGGACCGTTGTGCCCCCGCTCGATACGCTGTAGCTGACACGTCCGTCTTCGATGGCTTTCTTGATCTCCGGCGTGAGGATAAAGCCCTCCGGCGGGGTCAGGGTGTCGTCGTAGTCCATGAAGACGGCGTAGTCCGCGCCAAGAGTCGAGTTGCTGCTGCCGGATTTGACGCTGCGGGTGATATTGTAGTACATGGACCCGACGTATATGCGCTCGTCCGCTGTGCCGCTGCCCACCAGGGAGGGACTGCTGGAGCTGGCCGAGCTCTTGCCCAGGGAAAAATCCTTGGGCGCAGTGGCCCACTCCACCTTCAGATAGTCGCCCCTGGGCAGAGAATCGGGCGTCTTTTCCGCCTGCTCCTTGGTCAGCGCCTCAGCCCAGAAGAGCATGGTGCCGCCGGCGGAGGACCGGTCCGGGAAGGAGAAGGGGTTGGTGGACTGCAGAATATCGCCCGCCGCAAAGCCCGTAATGTCGTAATAATACAATCCGGGGATGCTGGACTTGTGGACAGACAGGGGAAAATAGCTCTCCGAACCGGTCTGGTGGACGGAGTAGGCCACGCCCTCCTGGGTGTAGTCGCCCAGGCTGAAGCCGGAGCCCGTGGTCTGGATGTAGATGCGGACCACCGAGTCGTTCATCAGACCGTTGTCCTCGTTGTTGATTGCAAAGGACAAGTTGGCGGTCTCGCCGGTCTTGAGGCGGTAGACGTTATCGTCGTCCGCCATCTGGTTGATAATGGTCAGGCTCGTGATGACTTTCTTGCCGTTGATCTCCGCGGAGGTCTCCTTCTCAATGCTGCCCACGTCCTCTTTGAGCGGGAAATCACACAGCTGCGATACGGCGGCGAAATCATTGGGATCGATCGCATCCTCCCCGTTGACAGTCTGAACGGGGCTGTTGGTAAAGGTTTTTGGCGCGATCGTCACCTGTTCGGGCTTTTCAAACGTCACTGCGGTCAGATCGTCGGCCTGCGCAAGAGCGTAACTGTTGATCTGCGTGACGGTGTAGGTCTGCCCTGCCACGGAGGTGATCGTCTCCGGCACGGTCAGACTCGTCACGCCTGCCGGACAATAGATCAGCTCCGCGGTACCGTCGTCGTTGAGCTTATACACAACGCCCTGCGCGTCCACATAATAATTGCCTTTCAGGCTGGTCAGCGGCTTTTCTTCGGACACGCCGGTACTGTATTGATTATTGCCCAGCGATACGATATTGCCCGACGCCTTGGTGACGGACAGATCGTTGGGCCCCCGGAAGGTGACCCGGCCGCCGTTGTTGATCGCTTTGTTGATCGCCGTGCCGTCCACGGTGTCCACCGTGGCATCGTAGGTCACGTTCTTCAGGTTCTGCGGCAGCGCCGTGACTGCCGTGGGAAGGTTCTCAGATTTTACGGTAAGAGATATATCGCCCTTGCAGTTGTTGAACGGCGAAGTACCAAGGCTGGTCAGCGTCTCGGGCAGGACGACCTCTTCCAGCGCGATATCATTGTTGAAGACATCATTGCCCAGGGTCTTGATCTGCGTGTCGGACAGATCCGCCGTCTTCAGCCCCGTGCAGCCGTAAAAGGTCCCGTTGGGAAGAGCGGTGATCTTGGTGCTGCCCAGCCCCACCGACGATGCGTCGGTCAGGGAGGTGCAGTTCTGGAACACATAGGTCCCCATCGAAGTCACCGTTTCGGGAAGCTTGACCTCCTGGAGCGCAGTGCAGTTATAAAATGCCGAACCGGCGATATTGGTGATGGCCGTGTTGCTCAGATCCACCGACTCCAGCGCCTTGCAGTCCCGGAACGCGTAGGTGCCGCTGATGGAGGTCAGCCCGTCGGGAAACTTGATCTCCGTGAGCGACTGGCAGTTGGAGACCATGTAAGTGGGAATCGACTTGAGCTGTGTGTTGCTCAGATCCAGACTCTCCAGCGCCGTGCAGTTCTGGAATACATAAGAGCCCAGTGTCTGAAGCTTAGTCGGCAGATCGATTGATTTCAGCGCGGTGCAGTTGTTGAACGCATAGCTGTCGATGTTGGTGACGCCCGTGTTGCTCAGATCCAGGTTCTCTAACGATGTGCAGCTGCTGAACGCGGAGCTGTTAATATACGTCAGCGTATTCGGCAGCTTCACGGTCTTGAGATTCGATCTGCCGTTGAAGAGAGAGCTGGGGAGGCTGGTGATCTGGGTGCTGCTCAGATCCGCCTCTTTCAGCGCCGTGCATCCACTGAAGGCATACTGGTAGATGCTCATAACTGTCAACGGCAGCTTCACAGAGGTCAGGTTCGTGCAGCCGCTGAACATATAGTTGGCGGCTGTGGTGATCTGCGTTCCGCTCAGATCCACTTCGGTGAGCCCGGTGCAGTTTTCAAAAACATATGTGTTGACGGTCTTCAGCGTCTCGGGCAAAAAGTCAAGCGAGGTCAGGCTCTTGCAGCCGCTGAAGGCTCTGGTGCCCAGCGTGGTGACGCCCGGCATCTCCACGCTGCTGAGTTTGGCGCAGTTCTGGAAGGCATTGTTGCCGATGGTCGTGACCGTCGCGGCCAGCGTGATTTTTTCAAAGGGCGCGCCGGTGAAGACGGAGTTGCTGTTGAGCGCTGTGATCCCGTCCTCGACCTGAAGCTCCTTGAGCTGGTCAGCGTACTCGCCCAGCTCGCTCCTTATATTTGCATAAAAGTTGCTGGGGATTGGTGCGGTCGTCTGGCCCTCCTTGGGGTAGACCACCAGGACATAGTCGCCGTCGTCGTTTTGTTCCACGTGCCAGGAAACATTGCTCCTCGTCCCACTGGGCAGACCCTCGGTCACGCCTCTGGTGGCGCCTTTGCTGTTTGCCAGCAGCCGGCGGTTCTCCACCACACTCACAGTGAGCGCAGTGGTATCCTCCTCGAGGTCCGCGACCGCGAAGGGAGAGAAGTCCGCGGTGGCAAAGGTCACCGTACCGGCGTGGGTATCGATTGCTGCGCTGTCGGTCAGTTCCTCCGCCGTATCGCCGCACAGGTGGAACAGGCGCGGCGCCGCCATAGTCCGGATGGCTTCCGCACGAATGGTGATGGTCACAGGCTCCTCCGGATGCTGGGCAGTCTCCTCATCCCGGAAGCCGATATCCACCAGGACCATGGAGGCGACACGCTTTGTCTCCGCGACAGCCTCTTTCGTTGTATCCTGTTCCGCGGCGGGCTCTGCCCCGTTCTTTTCAGGCGCGGGGCCTTCCCCCTCCGTCTCTGTGCTTTCTCTGTTCTGCGCCGGCTCTGTCGTTTCTACGGCGGCTGCCGGCTCCGGCGTTTCCGTGGTTTGGGTGGTTCCTGTGGGTTCCGTATTTTCGATCGGTTCGGCGGTTTCGGCAGGCTCCGCGGTCTCCGGCACCGAATTGACCAGCGCCAGGATCGCCTTCTCCGCCGCCGCCTTGTCGACATCGGCCAGCGTCAGCCTGGCGTTCTCCGACAGCGCGCCGGCGGGTATCTTCGCCTCAACGGCAACGTCCCCAAGTCGCTCTTCCTGGGGGGCGATGATCGTCTCACCTTCCGGCGTCTCCGTCGGCTCTTCAGAGGGATCCGGCGTCCCCGTCGGTTCCTCGGAGGGGTCCGGCGTCTCCGTCGGTTCCTCGGAGGGGTCCGGCGTCTCCGTCGGCTCTTCGGAGGGATCCGGCGTCTCCGCCGGTTCCTCGGAGGGATCCGGCGTCTCCGTCGGTTCCTCGGAGGGATCCGGCGTCTCCGCCGGCTCTTCGGAGGGATCCGGCGTCTCCGTCGGTTCCTCGGAGGGATCCGGCGTCTCCGTCGGCTCTTCGGAGGGATCCGGCGTCTCCGTCGGCTCCTCCTGGAAGAATACCGTGCCTCCTTCCGAAGGTGCGGGCGTCTCTGTTGGCTGCGCGGTGGGTGCTGCGGACTGCGTCGGTTCGGGGGGCGCCTCAGGCGTCGTCGTCGGCTCCGCCGTCTCGATTTCCTCGGTCAGCACCAGCTCACCAAGCAGCTTCACTTTAAAATACAGCGCGGGAGTGCCGTCGGGAGCACGGCGCAGCTCGGCCTTCGCTTTCTTGAGCTGTCCACTGGCGTTCGCCACATAGATTGCCAGTCCACGGCTCTCGATCAATTTTATGGGGGTCCCTTTCCACTCCGTGCACGTAATATAGAGCTCTACCTCTTTGGAAAAGGCGAGCGCGTGGTCGTCCTGGTCACGCAGCGTTTCCTTGAGCAGAACCTTCTGTGTTTCGCTGATCGTATTAATCTGCGCTGCGTAGCGCTCCTCCGTCTCCGCGGTCCAGAGCTTTTGGGTAATGCGTGTCCCCTGCGGCAAATGATCGAGGACCTGACCAAGAACATAGCAGCGCTCCAGTTCCACCGGCGCGGGCGTCGGGGTCGCGGTGGGCTTGCCCGCCGGAGCGGCCGTGGGAGCCGGCGTGGGCGTATTGGCAGGAGTCGCCGGCGCTGCGGTCGGAACCGCTGTCGGGTTTTCCGCCGGAGCCGTTGTCGGCTCTTCCGCCGGAGCTGTCGCAGGCGCTTCCGTCGGCGTCGCCGTGGGTGCCGCCGTCGGTGCCGCTGTAGGTGTCGCCGCGGGAGCCGCCGTCGGTGCCGCTGTAGGCGTCGGCGTGGGAGCCGCTGTCGGCGTCGCCGTGGGAGCCGCCGTCGGAGCCGCTGTAGGCGTCGGCGTGGGGGCCGCCGTCGGTGCCGCCGTAGGAGCCTCCGTCGCTACAGGCTGCCCATCTTCTTCTCCGTCTGCCCCATAGACATAGGACGGCATCATTCCAAGCAGCATTAATACTACAAGTAATGCAGAAACTCCCCTCTTGATCTTTTTCATGTTTCTCCTCCTGCTCTATCTAAACGCCATCAAGCAAATAAAGAAGTCGAGATTTATCGTCTGCTATTCCCAGAATAACCCACAAAAGTATAAAGAATGTCTAAGCAAAACACAAAATGCGGTTAAACGCGCCATAACAAGCCTCGCCGAGGCATTTGGACGCCCAGGGCAATGCTTTTTGGGCATATTTTTGATCACACTTAGCCGATTTAACCATATTTTGGTACATTATAAGAAAACTCAGAAATTATGTCAACGAAACCGGAAAGTCAATTATTCTTCTGCTTTTAATAATTTAGCTATATAAATTTGCAGTCATTTATTGAGAAATGCAGCAAATTTATTTATCGAAACTCATATTCCGGAAGGAGAGAAAAAACAGGTAATGCTGTCTGTCTGGCGTTGGAAGGCTCGTTACACCCCTCCCTGCCTGCATCAGGATTCGCTGCGGCAGGATAAACCGCTGGTAATCACGCCCTCGTTTTTGCCGGAAAAACAGTTTTCTCCCGGACAGGAACATTTTTGAACTTTACAGCATTAAACTATTGAATTATTTGTCAAAGAATAGTATAGTAATAATAATTTTCCATCATGCTGCCCAGGCGGAGACCCTTTGGCGGCAAGAAACGCAAAACGGGAGGAAATAAGTATGGGCGAGAATCGTGAACAACTCGGAAGCCGTCTCGGCTTTATACTTCTAAGTGCCGGATGTGCCATTGGCTGCGGAAACGTATGGAAATTCCCATGGATGACGGGCCAGTTTGGCGGCGGCGGGTTCGTATTGGTTTACATCCTATGCCTTCTTGTGCTGGGTCTGCCGGTCATGATCATGGAGTTTGCCATGGGGCGCGCCAGCCAGGCCAGCCCTCTCGGGATGTATCAGAAGCTGGAGAAGCCCGGCTCCAAATGGCATATTCACGGCTGGTTTGCCCTGCTGGGCAACATCTCGTTGATGGCTTTCTATACCGTCGTCACCGGATGGATGATCTATTACTTCTGGATGTTCCTTGCGGGGCAGAACGAGGGTCTCGGCTTTGTGGAAATGATCACCAACCCCGGCGTCAATGTTACATTTCTCGCCATCGCTGTGGTCTTCGGCTTTGGTGTACTGAGCTTCAATCTGCAGGGCGGACTCGAGCGTGTCACCAAGTACATGATGGTCTGTCTGCTCCTGCTTATGGCCGCGCTGGCCACGCGGAGCTGCACGCTGCCCAACGCCGGCGATGGTCTCAAGTTCTATCTTGTGCCGGACTTCAGCAAGATCAACGGCAGCGTCGTCGTCGGCGCCATGAACCAGGCTTTCTTTACGCTGTCGCTGGGCATCGGCTCGATGGCGATCTTTGGCAGCTATATCGGCAAAGAACGCTCCCTCATGGGCGAGAGCATCCATGTCATCGTACTGGACACGGTCGTTGCCCTTGTTGCCGGCCTCATCATCTTTCCAGCCTGCACCAGTTACGGTGTGGAGGTGGGCCAGGGCCCGGCGCTGCTGTTCAACACCATGGCGACTGTTTTCAACAATATGAGCGGCGGTCGCTGGTGGGGTGCGCTGTTCTTCCTGTTCATGGTCTTTGCCGCTCTGTCGACCGAGCTGGCCGTATTTGAAAACATTCTGGCCATGGTCCGGGAGAAGACCGGCTGGTCCCGCCCCAAGGGAAGCGTCATCTGCGCCATCGGAATCTTCCTGCTGTCTCTGACCACCGCACTGGGCTACAGCAAATTTTCCTTCCAGCCCTTTGCCGACGGCAGTGCCTGGCTGGACTTCTGGGATTTCATCGTTTCGACCAACCTGCTGCCGCTGGGCGCACTGATCTTTGCGGTGTTCTGCTGCAACGATTTCGGCTGGGGCTGGGACAAATTCCTGGCCGAGGCCAACGCCGGCAAGGGCCTGAAGGTCCAGGACTGGATGAGGCCTGTGTTTCAGTTCGTCGTTCCGGCGGTCATTGCCTTCCTGTACATTTACGGCCTGATGACCTTCAAGTGGAAGTGATTTCTTCCGGGAAGCAAACACAGAATGAGCGATTTGGGGCGCGCTGGCAATGCAGCGCGCCCTATGTGTGTCGAATTGTCTATATGTTTCCCGGCAAAACAGGCCGATTTCTGTCTGATCGACAAAGTTTTTTCAAGGCATTGACAAATCGGCGCGCGGCAAAATATAATCAGAACATGAAAGCATCCCGGACTTTCTTCAAGCAGCCGGAAGGATGTGGTGAGCTTGCTTTATACTGTGAAAAAACGATACGACCATCACCTTTCCTCCAAAGGCCTCTTTGTACGCCCATGCCCGTGATCACTATGCGACCCGGCACGGGCCTTTATTATTTTTATTCACAAACCCATGTTGTCGAGAGAAGGAGACGCGCATGAAAAAAGTCGGCATTGTTATGGGCAGCGACAGTGATCTGCCCATCATCAAAAAAGCCACCGATCAGCTCAGGGCTCTGGACATTCCCTTTGAGGTGCATATATATTCCGCCCACCGCACGCCGGTGGAAGCCCGGGATTTTGCTCTCAACGCCCGAAAGAACGGCTTTGGCGTGCTTATCGCCGCGGCGGGCATGGCCGCGCACCTGGCCGGCGCCATTGCCGCCAACACCACGCTGCCGGTGATCGGCATTCCCTGCAAAAGCGCCGCGCTGGAAGGT
>CACXHI010000111.1 GCA_902767395.1 Oscillospiraceae bacterium | reverse complement strand
CTTGCATGCCTTGGCATATTCATCACCCTGCTGTATCATATCACAACGATGCTGTTTGGTCAACACAGAGAACCGTCCCCTGTGCTGGCCCCTGTGCTGGAAATGGCAAGATGTCAATCGTTTGATGATTCTTTTGAGTTTCTCGGGAAAAGAACAACTGGAGGATTACGAAGAAGAGTCGAAATCCCCCAGTATACTCAGGTTGGCAATGCAGTACCTCCGCTACTTGCAAAAGCAATTGCATTGGAAATACTAAAGGTACTACAGTAATATGAAGTGACTCCCCCTTGTTTGTGGTAATTCCTGTATTTGTGGGTTTAGCTATTCACATTATGACAGGTAAATCCACGTTTTGCAAGTCGGGAGTCACTTTATATTATCTACCGAACGCGGGGAGGCGTGGCGCACTGGTGTGCGCCGCTGCAGGGCGTAGGTGCGCGGCGGACGATGCGCGTCCCTTCATCCGGGCGCGGCAATGTGCCGATTTTGATTTCTCCGTTGTCATTTTCTCCGGCTTGTGATATAATTGGGACATCAACGACAAAGGATGACAGAATCATGCGTGGCTCACAGCTTTCCAAAACCGATCTCTTTGAACGGGTGTCGATTCCCCGCGCGCTGGCCGCGATGGGGATTCCAACCATCATCAGCCAGCTCATCAACCTGATCTACAATATGGTGGACGCCTTCTTCATCGGGCGCACGGGCAACTCCTATATGATGGCGGCCACCACCGTCACCCTGACGCTCACGATGCTGAACGTGGCCTTCGCCAACCTCTTCGGCGTGGGCGGCGGCAGTCTGATTGCCCGGCTCATGGGCCAGAAGCGCGACGAGGACGGACGCAGCGTCAGCGCCTACGCCGTGCGCGGGGCCATCCTGCTGGGGCTGGGCTATTCTCTGGTCACCGGCCTGTTCATGGGGCCGATTCTCCGCTTCCTCGGCGCGTCGGACGCGACGATCCACTTTGCCGAGCAGTACACCCTCTGGGTCGTCGTGGTGGGCTCCGCGCCGACGATCCTCTCGCTCACCCTGTCCCACCTGCTGCGGAACACGGGCCACTCCACGCAGGCCAGCTTCGGTCTGTCCATGGGCGGTGTGCTCAACATGGCGCTGGATCCGCTGTTTATGTTCCTCCTTCTGCCCAAGGGCGAGGAGGTGTTGGGCGCGGCGCTGGCGACCTTGATTTCCAACGTCTTTTCCTGTGGCTATCTGCTCGTTGCCTTCCGGCGGGCCTCCGCCCGTGCCCCGCTGACGCTGAAGCTGACGCGGGCGCGCGGACTCGACAAAGCCCTGCGCAAGAGCCTCTACGCCGTGGGCGTGCCCTCGGCGGTACTGACCGGCCTGTTTGACGTGGCGAGCGTCTGCGTCAACGTGCTCGCCGCCGCGCACGACGATCTGGTGCTGGCGGCCTTCGGCATTGTGATGAAGGTGGAGCGCATTCCGAACGCGGTCAACATCGGCATTTGTCAGGGGATGATGCCGATTGTGGCCTACAACTACGCCGCAGGGAACCGGACCCGGATGAACGCTGCCATTCGCACGGCCCGCACCTATGGCCTGCTCGTCTCGGCGGGGAGCATTCTGCTGCTGGAGCTGCTGGCACGGCCTGTGACGAATCTGTTTTTGAGCACCTCGGCGGAGGACGCGGCCGGAGCGCTGACCACCGTGACGCTGGCGGCGGCCTTCCTGCGGGTGCGCTGTCTGGCGGCCCCGGTGCAGCTCATCAACTATCACACCTCGTTCAGCCTGCAGGCCATCGGCAACGGCCGCGCCACGATGCTCCACGCCTGTGTGCGGGAGCTGGGCATTTACATTCCCCTGATGTTCCTGCTCGATCGGCTCTTCGGGCAGATGGGCCTCGCCGCCGCCCTGCCCGCCGGCGAAGGTCTGGCCGCCGTTTTCGCCCTCTGGCTGCTCCGCCGCTCGCTGGCGCAGAAGACGAATTAAGAGAATACCGCACAATTCCCGCGTGACGAAACGGAGGGAACGGATTCTTCGCTTCGCTCAGAATGGCCCGTGGGGGGACGGGTGTAGCTGCGCGGTAAAGCTTTTATTGTTCCGTGGCGTACTACTGCGCCGTCTCTCGGCTGAACCACCAGATGCAGAGCGAGCCGAGGAAATTTCCGGCCACGGCGACGGGGAGCGACCAGTGGAAGGTGCGCGCCACGCCGAGGGTGATGACGTTGGCGATGCAGTGCTGGAAGCCGCAGAAAATGAACAGCGGAATGCCGAAGACAATGCCCAGCGGCGTGCCCTTGCGGTAGAGCAGAACGGCGACGTACATCACTACGCCGCACAGACAGGCGCGCAGGAAGAAGGGCAGGGAGACCGACCACGCCTGAACCTTGGCGTTTGCGGCCTCCGCCAGTCCGGGGTCGGCCACGGAGAACAGCCAGCCGAAGACCCAACCGGCGACGAGGTTGCCGAGCAGAATCAGCATCAGTTCGCAAAAGGGAATGGAATCGGCAAAGAGGAAGCCGCACTTGCCTGTGAACAGGTTCAGCCCCATATAGCACACGCCCAGCAGCCCCAGCGCAAACAGGAAGGGGCCGAGGGGCTCGCCCAGCTTCAAAAGGGCGTAGTCTCCGAGGGCAATCAACAGGGCCGCCCCCACGCTTTTATTCCATAATTCGATTTTTCGGTTCATAATGACACCTCTCAGAAGAACGCCCAGCGGCTCAGGAGCAGGCCGGGGATCACGACGATCAGGAAGAAGGCCCAGCTCACCAGCGTGAAGGTTTTGATGAAGCGTCCGCCCTGTCCGGGGTATTCGCGGACGTAGATGCGGTAGTTGATGACCGAGGCCAGCGAGCCGATCAGCGAGCAGAGGCCCGCCGTGTCCGCGCCGTAGATCAGCCCGGCGAAGTTCTCCGTGAAGGGATACAGGACGATGGTCGCCGGGACGTTGGAGATGACCTGGCTGACTCCG
>CACXHI010000110.1 GCA_902767395.1 Oscillospiraceae bacterium | reverse complement strand
AGAGTTGTTTTGATTCCAGTCCCCCTGCGCCGACCGGCGCAGGGGGACTGTTTTGGCGGATCACCGTTCGGAGGCGCGGAAACCGCCTGCCCATCGTTTCGGTGTGCGCCGTTGAGCGAGGTTTCCCTTGCCACGGTATTTCCCGAACGGGCCGCAATCCCTGCTTGACTTTTTTCCTGTAACCTGATAGAATGCTTTCTGGCAGGGGAACGCCCCTCCAATCCTTAGATTACGAAGGAGAAATCAGAATGAAACAAACCTTAACGATCCTTCTGGCTCTCTGCCTGATGCTGGCTCTGGCGGCCTGCGGAGAGAACGGACAGACCACAGATTCTTCCACCAAAGCCCCCGAAACGACCCAAGGCAGCGCACCCGAGACGACGGGAGCCGGCACGACGGAGATTCGCGGCAAGGTGGAGAGCGATGCCTACGTCAACGAGTATCTGAATCTGCGCGTGGAGCGTCCGCAGAGCTGGACCTTCTATTCGGAAGACCAGATTGCGGAAATGAACAGCTACACCACGGAAATGTTTGAGGAAACCGATATTGCAGACATCGTGAAGCAGGCCGGACAGGCAACCGATATGATGATGGCGGACGCCGACTCCAACTCGGTCAATTTGATCCTCCAGCCCTCGCAGGCGTCGCTGGAGAAGCTCTCTGACGAGCAGATTTTTCAGCTCTCCGAGATGACGGTCAAGACGCAGTTGAACAGCGTTGGCTGGGCGCTCGACAAGTACGAGGCACTCACCATGCAGGTTGGCGGCGTGGAGCGCAGCGTTCTGCACATGGCGGTGACGGCCAACGGCGTCAGCTTTGATGAATACCAGCTCTGGCTCCGTCCCGGCGGCGACTATATGGCGACACTGACGCTGGCAGTTCAAAAGGACGTGGACCCGCAGCCCATTCTGGACGGAATCAAGACCCTGCACTGAATCAACGAGATGAAATTCCACCGCTCGGGCGGTGGAATTTCATAGGCAAACGGATTTTGAGCGGAAACTGGGAGGAAGCACAATGGCCTATGAAGCGCTGGCGGACGCCTATGACCGCCTGACCAACGACGTGCCCTATGAGGCGATTCTGGCCTTTTATAAGACGATTCTGGCGGACCGCGGGCTCACGCCCCGGACGGCGGTGGATCTGGCCTGTGGAACGGGTTCCATGGCGCTGCTGCTGGCACGGGAAGGGCTTTCCGTCCTCGGCGTGGATCAGAGTGAGGAGATGCTGACGCAGGCCGTCGAGAAGGCGGCGAAAACGGACGCGCCTCCCTATTTTGTCTGCCAGCGGATGGAGCGTCTGCGCCTGCCGAGGCCTGTGGATCTGGTGGTCTGCTGCCTCGACGGGGTCAACTATGTGACCGATCCCGCCGCCCTGCGCGAAGCCTTTGCGCGGGTGTACCGGGCGTTGCATCCCGGCGGTCTGTTTATTTTCGACGTGAATTCCGAGGCCAAGCTTCGAGGGCTGGACGGACAGATCTTCCTCGACGAGGATGACGACGTGTTCTGCCTCTGGCGGGCGAGCTTCGACGAGCAGACCCGCATCTGCACCTATGGCATGGACATCTTTCAAAAGCAGGGGAAGCTCTGGCGCCGTGACTGTGAGGAGCATCTGGAATTTGCCTACCGCAGCGATGAGCTTCGGCTGTGGCTCACCGAGGCGGGCTTTACGGAAATCGGTGTCTACGGCGACCGCAGGCTGGAGCCGCCCACTCCCGGGGAACAGCGCTTGTTCTTTGCCGCAAAAAAAAGTACTATCGCACGGGAAGGAGAATGAAACCGATGTCGGATCAGATTTTGAGAGCCATGACGACGGACGGCTGGGTGAAGGCCGTTGCGATTTCTTCCAGAGGCATTGTGGAGCGGGCCAGAACCATCCACAAGACGACTCCAACAGCCACTGCAGCGTTGGGACGTACTCTGACGGCCTGCGCCATGCTGGGGAATATGCAAAAGATCGAAAACGGCTCCGTCACCCTCCAGATCAAGGGCGGCGGCCCGCTGGGAACCGTGCTGGCGGTTTCCGATGCGGTGGGCAATGTCCGGGGCTACGTCCAGAATCCCCACATCACCCTGCTGGAAAAGTACGCGGGGAAGCTGGACGTCGGCGCAGCCGTCGGCACCGACGGACTGCTGACGGTCATCCGCGACCTGCAAATGAAGGAGCCCTACGTCGGCTCCGTGGAGCTGGTCTCCGGTGAAATCGGGGACGACGTGACGGCCTATCTGGTGCAGTCGGAGCAGTGTCCCTCGGCCTGTGGGCTTGGCGTTCTGGTGGACGTGGATCACAGCGTCAAGGTTGCAGGTGGCTATATCCTGCAGCTTCTGCCCGGTGCGCCTGAGTCATTGATCGACCGGTTGGAGGCCGGAATTGCAGCCGCCGGATCTGTCACCTCCATGCTGGATGCCGGGCTCACCCTGCGCGAGATGCTGACCAAGGTGACGGACGGCATGGAGCTGGAGTTTTTCGAGCCCACAGAGGTCGAATACCGCTGTTACTGCACCCGGGACCGGGTCGAGGCTACGCTGGTCAGTCTCGGACGCGAGGAACTGACACAGATTGCGCAGGAGGGGAAGGACGTTCAGGTGGAATGTCAATTCTGCGACACGGAATACCGCTTCACTCCGAATGAGATTCGCGCCATTTTGGAGAATCTATAACCGATCGAACAGGGGCCGGACTTGCGGATTTGCAAGCCCGGCCCTCTGTTGTCACGGAATCCGAAACAGGCGCTTCGCGTTTTCCGTTGTGATTTCGCCCATCTCCTCTGCAGTCAATCCGCGCAGCTCCGCCAGCTTCGCAGCGACCAGCGGAACCAACCGACTGTCATTTCGCCGCCCCCGATGAGGTTCCGGCGCCATGTAGGGACAGTCGGTTTCAATCAGAATCCGATCCAACGGCAGCCATTGGGCGACCTCCAGCGCCTTGCGTGCGTTTTTAAAGGTCACGACCCCGGTGAAGCCGATGTACCAGCCGCGCTTGACCAGTTCCTTCGCCTGCTCTAATGAGCCGGAATAGCAGTGAAACACGCCGGTCACGGCGAAAAATTGCCGAATCAGCTCCATTCCGTCGGCGTGGGCCTCGCGTTCGTGGACGATCACAGGCAGATTCAAGTCCTGCGCCAGCTCTAACTGCTTGCGGAAGGCAGGAAGCTGTACCTCCCGGCTGGGCTCCTCGTAGTGATAGTCCAGACCAATCTCTCCAATGGCCTTCACGCGCTCGTCGGTGCAGAGCTGGCGGTAGAGGGCCAGCCGTGTCGCATCCACTTGCGCCGCATCGTCCGGATGAGAGCCGACTGCGGCAAAGACAAAGGGATACTCGTGCGCCAATGCAACGCTTTGCAGGCTGCTTTTCAGGTCGCAGCCGATGTTCATAACCAGCCCGACGCCGTAGTTTTTCAGGTCGGCCAGAATCTCCGCCCGGTCGTTGTCAAAACGCCGGTCGTCCAGGTGGGCGTGGGAATCAAAAAACATTTTCTGTCCTTTCCCTCTCCGCCGCAGCACAGGCGGAGAGATAGCGGTTAACATAATTTAAAACGCGCTTTTTGTCCGCTGACCAGAGCGGGGCTAACAGATCCTTCTTGGCGCCGTCCCCCGTCAGGCGGTGAATGACCATGTCCGGCGGGAGCACCGCCAGACAGCGCCCCAAAAGCCTTGCGTAGTCCTCCAGCGAGAGGAGGGGAACCTGTCCTGCCCGCCAAAGAGCGGCAAGGTCGGTGTTCTCCAAAACGTGCAGGAGCTGGAGCTTGATACCGCCTGCGCCGCTTCTGCCAACGTAGGCTGCGGTTTGCACCATCATCTGCTCGGTTTCACCGGGCAGACCGAGAATCACATGAACCACCGTATGCAGTCCCAGCGCACGCAGGCGGGAAACCGCACGATCGTAGTCCGATAGAGGATAGCCTCGGCGAATCCACGCCGCCGTTTCAGGGTGAATGGTTTGCAGGCCAAGCTCTACGAACACGGGCTTGACCCGGTCGAGCCGTGCCAGGAGATTAAGAACCTCGTCCGGCAGACAGTCCGGCCTTGTGGCAACGGACAGCCCTACGACGTCGGGGTGGAAGATCGCCTCGGTAAACAGCTGCTCCAGCCGTGCGACTGGGGCATAGGTGTTTGTAAAGCTCTGAAAATAGGCAAGATATTTGCCGCTGCCGACCTTCGCTGCGACTCTTCGCTTGGCAGCCTCAATCTGAGCGGTGACGGAGCCGCAGCGGGGCTCCGCAAATTCGCCGCTGCCCGCGCCGGAGCAGAAGATGCATCCCCGCGTTCCCTTCGTCCCGTCGCGGTTGGGACAGGTCATCCCGCCGTCCAACGCCAGCTTGTAGACCTTGCAGCCAAAGCGGGACCGATAATACTCGTTTGCTCTCATGTGATTCTCCCTGCGCGCAAAAACGATGGAGACGGAAGGGGCGAAGCCGAGCGGCTCCGCCCCCGTTGTTCAGTAGATATAGACGGCCGTGCCGCTGGGACAGTTATCGTAGATGAAGGTGCAGTCCTCATCCATCAAACGGACGCAGCCTGCGGAGGCCGGGAACCCGATGCTCCAGTCGTAGATTCCGCCGCCGTCCGCGGCGTATTTTGTGGGACGGGAGTGGAAGCCCCGCGCCTCGTCAAAGACGGAAACGTGGTGGCAATAGTAGTGTTTATACGACCACTGCTTCGTCTTGTACAGAATCTTCGTGACCTCCACGGGAGTCGGGCAGGCATTGCGCCCGCTGGCAATCTGGCCGGATCGAATCAGCTTCCAGTTTCCCTTGGAGCCCTTGAAGATATTGATGCGTTGGGTATAGAGGCTGACCCAGATCAGATAGCTGGTATCGCTGGAGCACTTGCGGATGCTGTTGACGTAGTATTCCTTGACTCTTTGCGTATAGTCCTCCGTGGTGTAGAACTTGGCGGT
>CACXHI010000109.1 GCA_902767395.1 Oscillospiraceae bacterium | reverse complement strand
TCACTCCCCCGTATCCCCATCAGGGGGTGATGTCAAGCGCTGCGGTGGCTCAAATATTCGCTGTCACTTTTGCCCTTGGTGGCTCAAATATTGGTTAGCACTTGGCTCAGATTTTCGTTGACAATCACACCTTGGGCACTGTCCTCGTCAACAGAATTGCCAGAATGACCGCCGCACAGCCTCCTGCCAGCTTCCCGGCAAGGAACGGCATGACGGTTGTGGCGTCTACGGTAAGCTGGAACGCGAGATGGTCGCCAAGGATAAATGACGCGGGAACTATGTACGCAGCATTCACGACTACGCCCCGCTCGTTCATGTTCTTCATCATCCCGAAGGTCGGAATCGCATTGACGGACGACGTAATCAGCCCCATGACCGACGCCTCGTCCATGCCAGCTTTCTTTCCGAGCCGCCCGAGCGATTTCCCGAGAACCTTTTCAAGAAACCAAAGCAGTGTGAAGGCACCGCTAAGAAAGATGACGATCTCGCCGATGATGGAGAGTCCTTCGTCGAAGGTCCCAAGCGTGGGAACATCGAGCCGGAGCACTTTGATCACGATAGCTGCTGCGAGGGCGGTGGTCAGAATGCCCGTCAGGATCGCACCCATGATTGTGACTGCCTTCACGGTAATCCGTTCAAAGAAAAGCAGTCCGACGGCGAAGGCCAGCGCAAGGAAGATCAACGGCAGAAGGTTCAGCAGCAAAACTCCGGTCCCGATACCGAAGCACAGCCCGCTCACAAAGCACGAAAGCGGAACGGTAATCAATCCAATCGCTAATCCTTTGGCAAGGAAAGGGCGCTTATCCGCCGGAGTGAGGGCAAACCCGACGGGAAAGGCGAACATCAAAGCGCATCCCATCGTGCTACCCATAACGGAACCTGCAAGACGTCCCACCGCCGCGTCATCGGCGAGGGCAAGGGCCAGCGGCCATCCACCGGAATCGTTCGCAAGGAAGAGCCCCGCAATCACAGACGGGTCAATTCCGAGCTTCCCGAACGCCGGAGACAGGATCGGGGCGAGGGAGGACGCGATGAGAGGCGCGAGGGCAATCGGTCCGATCATGGCGAGGATGAGCGCGCCCGTCGCTTCAAACCCCTTTTCAAAGCTCCTGCCCGGCCCGAAGCGGCATCCGAGAGCACGGTCCACCGCTCCGATCAGGGAAAACAAGAGCATGATACAGGTGATGATTCTGCCGGCTTCCATTTTGTCGCCTCCGTGATCATGCGCTGGCCAGAACAGGGAAGGTTCTGGATTTAATTGGAAAGCCCAACCACCACGACTGGACGAACGGCGAGATAGATAGTGAATACGTAGAGACCGTAGTGATAGACGGAGCCGTCGGTGTAGACATTGGCGGCGTAATTACTGCTGCCGCCAGGCGACCGAAGCCACCGCCAGCACGTACCCGAGTTGTCCGTCCATGCACCCTGCGCCTCTGCATAGGGGGTGGGCTTGCATACCCGCTCGGAATCCGTGCTGAAGTACTTTTTCGCCTCCGCGATGCTCAGCAGAAACACCCTGTCTTGGGTCGCCTTGCCGGGGTTGGTGTCGTATTCAGGGTTCTTGTCCGGGGTAACCATCACCGTTTGCAGCCTCTTTTGCTCTTCCGGGCTGAACGCCGTCTCGAGGAACGTCCCGTTCAGCCACCTCCGAAGCGTGCAGGTCTCCCACGTGACGTCTTTCCCCGTTGGGTAGTAGTAGCAGCTGTCCAGGGCATACCGGCTGATCAGCATCGCCGTCTTTCCATCTGTCTTAAGCACGATCCACTCGATGGGGGTCTTGTCCTTCCCGTCCGCGTTCTGCGGGTAATGCCCGAAGGTGACGATATCCCCCGCCTTTACCCTTGCCTGCGTGGCAGCTTTGAGCGTGGCCACGAGTATCACTTCCCCGAAGGTAATCTATTGAATATTTCGACAAACGTTCCCTGATTCATGCACAGTAAGCAGGCGTAGTTCCTGCCGCTTGCATAAATGAGCGTTGGCTGCACCGTGCCGCTGATGGACGATGGCTGCACCGTATTATCCCCTCTCTATAGTTGATTGTGCAAAGTGCATTACCGTATCCAATTCTCCCCTATTTGATCTCGCTCTCCCGGCCGTGCGTTTTCATCTCGGCAAGGACCATTTGTTCCAGCTCCTTGTAATATTCCTCGAAGCACGAATCCTCTTCAATCCGCTTCCCCCGCCGACGGTTAAACTCCTCCAGCCAGTTAATCAACTCCATCACCTCGCCTTTCCCTACCTCCTTCAGCTTCTCACAGAGGTCATAGACGCTTTCCTCCGTCGCCTCGTAGCTGATCTCGTCTCCGTCCTTGTCGGACCACAGCGCGTGCAGGTAGATCTTCTTCCCGTCCTTTTCCACCACGATCTCCGCATCGATGGTCGTCACGCTCACCGGGTCGTTCGCCATAACCGTCTCCTCGTGGTACATGCTTCTTCTGCTCACTTCGGTATACTGTGCCATAGTTGATTGCCTCCTCTGATTCATGCTTCTGTCTGAATAGTTCACATCCATTGTACGGCATTCAGCAATCCCTGTCAATGACAAATCTGTTCTGCCTGAAAAGCTCATCAGCAGGCGCCTGGAGCAATC
>CACXHI010000108.1 GCA_902767395.1 Oscillospiraceae bacterium | reverse complement strand
TTATCAATGAGCTGCTCGAAGAACTTCTTGCCAACGCCCATGACAACGTCAGAGAACATCTGAATGAAGCGGCGGTAGCAGTCATAGACAAAGCGCTCGAACTTCGGATCGGGATTGCCCTTGATCATCGCAGCGACAACTTCGTCGTTCAGGCCGAGGTTGAGGATGGTGTCCATCATGCCGGGCATCGAAGCGCGGGCACCGGAGCGGACGGAGACCAGCAGGGGGTTGTTGAGATCACCGAATTTCTTGCCGTTGATCTGCTCCATCTTGGCCACGTACTCCATGATCTCCGCCATAATCTCGTCATTGATCCGGCGGCCATCCTCGTAGTACTGCGTGCAGGCCTCGGTGGTGATGGTAAAGCCCTGAGGAACGGGCATACCAATGTTGGTCATTTCCGCAAGGTTCGCACCCTTGCCGCCGAGAAGCTCGCGCATCTTGGCGTTGCCTTCTGTGAACAGGTAGACGTACTTGTGGGACATGTAGGTTTCTCCTTTCAAATGACGCGGATCATCAATCCGCATGATGTTGCGTTGTTTGGATTTTTAAATGCACCCTACTATAACATCTTCTTTCGGATTTTTCAATGGTTTTTCCTAAAAAAATAATGAAAACCAGAAATTATTTTGTTCGATTACTGCAAAGGCAGTATTTATTGTTGAAACCGAAACAATCTCATGCTATGATAAAACCAAGGAAAAAAGGGGGCGACAGGATGCACAACGAAAAGACGCTGTCTCTGATTCTTGACGCCGGGGCCGCGATGGTGCGCTGCGGAGGAGAGACACACCGCGTGGAGGATACTGTGTACCGGATGCTGGCTGCATTCGACTTTACGGACTGCAATGTGTGGGTCGTGCCTTCCAATTTGCAGGCCACGGTCACAAGCCCGGAGGGTGCGGTGTTGACCCAGATTCGGCACATCCGAGGCGGCGGAATTGACTTTGAAACGCTTGACAAGCTCAATACCCTCTCCCGCTGGGCCTGCGCGGAGAAGCCGAGCGAGACCGTGTTTGCAGAACGGCTGGAGGAAATCCGCTCCGCGCCCCCGCAGCGTGCGTGGATTACCTGTCTTGCAAGCGTGGTGGGCGGCTGGGGCTTCGCTCTGTTCTTCGGCTGTGGGCTGCTTGACTCCCTGATTGCCGCTGCCGCCTCATTCTTGATTATCACGCTGATTCGACGCCTGTCTCCCAAGGAGGGGAACCCGCTGATTCTGAACTTCACGGTTTCCCTCTTAACGGAGCTGTTTATCATTTTGGCGGGAAAGGTAGGCCTGGGAGACAACACCGACTGCATTACGATCGGCGTGGTCATGCTCCTGATCAGCGGGCTGGGGGCAATGAACGGATTGCGGGATCTGGTGCACCTCGACACGGTTTCCGGGCTCATCAATATTGTCGCGTCTGTGACCGGGGCAATCGGCATTGCACTCGGCATCGCGCTTCCGATTCTGCTGTTCCACAGCGGCGGGGGAGAGGCTGTCTCGGGCTTAAATCCCAGCGTGGTCATTCAACTGCTCTCCGCGACTGCCGCCTGTGTGGGCTTTGCGGTCTGGTTCCGCGTGCGGGGCGTCAAGATTCTCTACTGCGCCCTCGGGACCTTTTTGAGCTGGGGAACCTATTTGCTGGTCTACCGTCTGCACCCGAATGCCTTCGGCGCGACGCTGGCCGCCTCCGTGGTCTGCGGCCTGTATGCGCAGATTACGGCGCGGATCAACAAAACGCCCGCGACGATCTTCACCACCATCTGTCTGCTGCCCCTGATTCCCGGGTCCTCTCTCTATTACACCGTTTACGGCGTCGTCACCCGGAACACCGCGCTCTCCTACGCCAAGGGGGTCGATTTTGGGATGACCTGTTTCGGAATCGTTTTGGGCTTCATGGTGGTCGAGGTGGCAAATCGCTTCCTCTGGCGTCGGCCACGTTAAAAACGACAGTTCGCGTAAAAACCGTCAGAGCCACAATGCCCTGACGGTTTTTTCGTTGTCTTCCTATTCGTGGGCGGGCTTGCTTTGCAGATAGTCCCGGATGCGATCAAGATCCGCATAATCCTTCGGACGGCCAAGCGCTTCCTTCATTTGCATCAGACCGGAAATGGAGATGACGGGGATTCCATCGACCATTTCCACCCGGTCGTAGAGCCAAGCCTCAAACAGCTCGACCTCTCCGTTGTTCAGTACAAATTTCCGCCTTCCGTCCGCCAAGCGTTCCAACGGATGTCCCTCTGCTTCGAGTCGATCCGCAAGCGCTGTTGTGCAGCCTAAGTCAATGTCATGGGTTTTCGGTTTCATGCCGTAAAGCACCATTGCGCCTCCGGTAATTAACCAATACTCTGTGTTCGGAAAGGGTAAGGCGCGCACTTTTTCAATAAGCTTCTTTTTATTTCTTTCGTACCGGCACCCAGATCGCGCTGTGGTAATCCGGATCAGTCTTTTCGCCGTTTACGCAATCATACCATTCCACGCTGGCGTTTCCGCAGAGCTCATAGTCTGGATTGCCGGGCAGCCATTCACTGAAAATTCGGGTATTGACGGTCTGAAGCGCCTCCGGAATCGAGCCGATACAGTCGAACACCGCCCAACTGCTCGGGGGAATTCGTAGACGACCATACCCTCTGGAACGTCGCCGCCCGTGTACTTCCCGGCGACAAGATACCGGAATTTTCCGCCTCCAATATCGTCGATACAAACGCCGTACTCTCCAATACAGTTGTCCATAAGCGCCTGTTCATAAGGATTCGCCGGCGCATTCCCGGCATACACGTTGGCTGCGTATTTCTCACAGATTTCATCCCAGAACTTCGGGATCTCAGCGTATGCGGTCTCATTGTCGAATTCCTTTTGAAATCCGATGACCTTGAAAGGGAACATGGGCGTGATCTTATAGAGCCGTATATTTCTTTACGGACGCCTGTTTGTCTTCCTCGGCAAGTGTGACAATCTCTTCCGTGCCGATCAAGTCATCGATCGTGACATGAAAATGCTTTGCGATCGCTTTCAGCGAATCAATGCTGGGATACCCTCTGCCAGACTCCCACTTGGAAATCGCAGTCCGGGAAACGAAGAGCTTCTCCGCCAGTTCTTCCTGCGTCAGACCCTCGTCTGAGCGCAGCTTTTGCAGCTTTTCATAGAACTTCATACCAGTCCCTCAAACCTTTTTTCTCAAATCAGTCGATCATATGACTGCACACGA
Source organism: Oscillospiraceae bacterium (assembly GCA_902767395.1). Taxonomy (GTDB): domain Bacteria; phylum Bacillota; class Clostridia; order Oscillospirales; family Oscillospiraceae; genus JAFRPC01. Next base: position 1,416 of record CACXHI010000108.1, on the reverse strand, counting down.
TCGATCGCGTAATACGTTAGGTCCCGCTCGACGCCCTGATAGGTCAGCTCCTTTTCCGAGAAGTGATCGTAGGTCATGCCGCATTTTTCCGTTACCCGCCGGGAAGCGTCGTTCCCGGTAAAGAAGGACGCATAGACAGTACGAAGGCCCTTTTCGGAAAACAGGTATTCCAGGAACCGCCGGACAGCCTCGGTGGCATAGCCGTGATTCCAGTAGCGGGAGCCGACCCCGTAGCCGATCTCGCAGGAACCCTCTTTTTCATCAAAGAAATTGGCGATCCCGATTAGCCCAATGTCACTATCTTAATGACATTGTCCGTTTCCATGGTTCTTCTCTTTTCTGCCTGAGAAAGGCGGTCGATTAATCAAACCCATGCCAATCCCTCACATAGCTCTTCATACAGCTGTTTTCAGGCGTTTCAAAGCATCTGAGTTGTGTTCGGTGATCGCTCTCAGCTTCTCACAGCGTTCCATTTCACCGCAGTTTCCGCAGGTCTCCATGCCTCTGCCTATGGCACACAGCCGGATCGGGCACAGTGATTCACAGTACGGTATTTTCACACCCTCGATCCGGCATCCAACGCAGTGGATCATCTCCGGTGTGATCTCCACGCCGTTCAGCTCCGACCAGAGCTTTGCGACCTTTTCCCGCAGCGTGTCGTCATGATTCATCGTTGCCATCCGGGCTTCGCAGGTTTCACAGTTAAGACCACAATAAGCAATGAATCCATTCATTTTCATACTCCTCCGTTCACAATGGCCGCATACTGCTCCTCCGGAATCATGGGAGAGCAGATTTCGTCCAGCAGAGCAGCGGAGATTTTGCCGGATTCCGCGAATTGTTTCCCGGCTTGCTTTACCAGCGCCAGTCTGGGCTCCGTGACGACCGCCGCCTCCGGGGCGTTAAACATGGGACTTTCCGGGACGGTGAGAATGGTGTGGCCGCCGGGGAAGCAAAGCTTGAACTGCGCAACGGCGGGCTCGAAGTTGTGACGGCTGTTCGGGAACCCGCAGCCGCAGATCATCAGACAGTGAAGATGAGAGAAGTCCGCCTGCCCGACGTGCTCATACCGCTCGCCGACCTTCTGCATGGCCATGGAGGACAGCGGCAGCGTGCGGTCAAGGAGCGCTTTGAGCGGCGCGGGCATCCCGTAGCAATACAGCGGAAAGCTCCAGATCAGCAGATTGCTTGCAAGGGTTTCGTTCAAAATCTCCCGCATATCGTCGTCATGGATGCACGTCCCGCCGTTTCGCATACAGGAAAAACAGCCGGTACAGGATTCGATGTGCTTGTCGATCACGTGGATCGTATGTACCTCTTGGGGCGCGGCCTCGTTCATCCCGTCCAGAAAGGCGCGTGTGATGTGCATGGTATCGCTGCGCTCTCGCTTAGGACTGCCGTTCAATACAAGAATTT
>CACXHI010000107.1 GCA_902767395.1 Oscillospiraceae bacterium | reverse complement strand
CTCTACTACTTCGGGGCGGTACTTCTGACGGCCCTTGTGGCGCTCTTCACGCGCACCTACGCCTTTGCCGACTATATCAACCTGAGCCTGATCCTCGGCGTCGCGGTGCTCGCACCGGACGATTTGGTGATGCTCTATTTCGTCATTCCAGTCAAGATGAAGTGGCTGGCATGGCTGGAGCTGGGCTACACGCTCTACGGGACCGTTCGGGGTTTGATTTTTATGTTCCAAACCCTCGGCTCCGGGTTCCTCTATCTGGGCTGGCTGGTTCCGCTGGTCCCGTTCTTCCTGTTCCTGCTCTTCGTCGGCAAGCAAGCTCTTGATCTTTTGCCGAACAATGTGCGCCGCGCCCCCGCACGGGCGCAGTGGCAGCGCAAGGTGAACCGCGGCCCGGTCCGTCCCGTCGGCGCACAGCCCCAGGCCAGATTCCGCTGTACCGTCTGCGGACGGACGGAGCTCTCCGACCCCAAGCTGGAATTCCGCTACTGCTCCAAGTGCAAGGGCTATCGGTGCTACTGCGAGGAGCACATCCACAATCACGCGCATATTACGGAGTAGGTTATGGCAAGGTTTTTTATTGACACCCTTCCGGCAGCGGGAGAGTGCTGCGTTCTGACCGGGGAAAACGCGGAGCACGCAAGGGTTCTGCGGCTGCGCCCCGGCGAGTCCGTCACCCTCTGCGACGGAGCGGGGACGGACTGTCTGTGTACGGTGAAAGAGGGCCTGACTTTGCTGGCAGGACCTGCTCTGCCCTGCCCTGCCGAGCCCAAAACCGCCGTTTCGCTCTGGCTGGCCTTCCCGAAGGCGGACAAGGCCGAGCACGTCATCCAGAAGGCCACAGAGCTTGGCGCTTCGGAACTGGTGCTGTTCCCCAGCCGCTACTGCGTCTCTCGGCCGGAGGGCAAGGCGCTGGAGAAAAAGTTAGAGCGCTGGCAAAAAATCGCCCGCTCCGCCGCCGAGCAGAGCGGACGCGGCATGATCCCCGCCGTGCGGGCCGTGGACAGCTTCCGCGCCGCGCTGCAACAGGCTGCCGAGGCGGATCTGCCGATCCTGTTCTATGAAAACGAGGAGCAGCTCTGTCTGCGCGAGGCGCTGGGCAGCCTGACAGGCTCCCCTGTCGAAGCGGTGCACGTCAGTCTGATGACCGGCGCGGAGGGCGGCTTCTCCGGCGAGGAAATCGCGCAGGCGCGGGAGGCGGGACTGCAAATCTGCACCCTCGGGCCGCGCATCCTCCGCTGCGAGACCGCGCCGCTGGCAGGTCTGACCGCAGTGCTGTACGCGCTGGAGGAAATGGATTGATCCTGTCATTTCACAACAGTATGAAGGATGGAAAGAGAAAACCCATGCAATACAAATTTTACGCGCTTTTGTCCCGGATGCGGTATATCACCCGCTGGGGGCTGATGCGCAACACCTTCCCGGAGAATATTCAGGAGCACAGTCATCAGGTGGCTGTGCTCGCGCACAGTCTGGCGCTGATCCGCCGAAACGTTCTCGGACTGGACGCAGATCCGGAGCGATGCGCCACGGCGGCGCTCTATCACGACGCCTCCGAGATTCTCACCGGTGATCTGCCGACGCCGATTAAGTATTATAATCCGGCAATCAAAACCGCCTACAAGCAGGTGGAGCGCTTCAGCGGCGAAAAGCTGCTGGCGATGCTGCCTGAGCAGCTTCAGGAAGAAATGGCGCCGCTGATCTTTGAGGACGACCCGGTAAGCCATGACATTGTCAAGGCCGCTGACAAGCTCTCGGCCCACGTCAAATGTATCGAGGAGCTGAAGGCGGGAAACCTCGAATTTCTCTCGGCTGCCAACCAGACCCGTCAGGCCCTCAATGAAATGCACCTGCCGGAGCTGGACTGGTTCATGGCCCACTGTCTGGAGAGCTTCGGCAAGGATCTGGACGAGCTGGAATAGCAGCCTGCAACCGCACGATCCGGCGGCGGCGCTTCCCACAGAAGCTGCCGCCGCCGGATCAGGTTGCCGCAAATTCATTCTTTTTCGCCGTTTACCCGCAAAAGCATACCGAATCCCGATTTTTTGTGACAAACGCAGGGTTTTCCTGTATCATACGGTCATCGGAGGTGAAGACAGATGAGATTCAAGCTTTTCATCGACAAGACCTGTCAGGAAGAGGTCGTCGTAACCGTCCGCGCACGCACGCCCCTCATCGACGAGATTGAGCGTCTTGTTTTGCAAGACAGCCTCACCGACCAGCTTCCCGGCTATCTGGACGACGAGATCACGATGCTGGACGTCCAGCAGATTGAATGCTTTCTGGTGGAGCGGGAAAAGACCTATGCCCTGTACCGCGACGGAAAGCGGTATCAGGTGCGGAAACGGCTGTATGAGCTGGAGAACGTGCTTCCCGAAAACTTTGAAAAGATCAACAAATCGGCCATTGCCAACTGGAAGCAGATTGCAAAATTCAAGGTTCAGCTATCCGGCGCTGTGGACGCGGTCTTCAAGAGCGGATATGTGGAGTGTATTTCAAGAAGATGCTTTGCGGAATTGAAAAGGAGGTATGCACTGTGAAAGCAGTTTGGAAAGGTTTTTTTCAAAGGGGATTAATGTTTGCATGGGGCGGCCCGTTTATCATGGCGATTGTCTGGGCCAGCTTGCAGGGGGCCGGGACGCTGCAAACGCTGACGGTCAACGAGGCGGTTTTGGGCGTTATGAGCATGACGGTGATGGCGTTCATTGCCGCCGGGGTCTCGATTGTCTACCAGATCGAATCGCTTCCAAAGGCCTTTGCCGCTCTGATCCACGGCGCCGTCCTGTACGTGGACTATCTGGGCTTTTATCTGCTCAACGGCTGGCTGCCTCTCAATCGGATTTGGTCCTTTACCCTGATCTTCGCAGCCGGATTTTTCGCAATCTGGCTGGTGATTTATCTGGTTTCCAGAAAAAAGGCAAAAAAAATGAACGACCTCCTGAACAGGAAATGACGGAATAGAGCGCGAATGACAGATACACGGGTCTGCGTGCATCTGTCATTCGCGTTTTTTCAGCCCTTCGGGACGTGGGTCAGATTTGCAGGGCGAGGGTTCTCTTTCTGCCGTTTTGCGCATAGGTAACCGTGACGGAGCGGAGGCGGCCTTGAAGCGGGCCGCACTGAATCTCCAACACCTGTGCGCCTTGCAGCGCGCAGAGGGCGGCAAAGAGACTGTGCTTCTTCGCGTCATAGGCGCTGAAATCATCGGAGGCAAACAGAACCGAGCCAAACAGGGCGTTGACGACGGCAAGCGTGTGCTTTTGCTCGTCCGTGAGGGTGGTATTGTCCTCCCGCAGCAGGAACACGTCCGGGTCGCTGCGGAAGGCCCGCCCGTCAAGCTGGCGGCGATAGAAGGTGTTGCGCTGCGTGTGAAGGGTGGAGGGCCGCTCGTTGTGCAGCAGCCGCATGAACGGCTTGTCGTCAAAGCTCAGCGACATATCCGGCCCGATCCGGCAGTATTCCACCCGCCCGAAGGCGGAGGCCAGCGGGACGCCGCAGGCCAGAATCTCACAGTCCCCGCAGATTTCCCGGAGGAAGTCCACGGCCTCCGCCATGAGCTCGCCGCGGGTTTTATCCGGGCGCGGCGTGATGCAGGCGGCGTAGAGAAAGTCCAGCTTGAACAGCGTCACGCCCATTGCCCTGTAACGCGCCACACTCTGCCGGAGATAGTCCCGCAGGCCGGGGCAGCAGGGATCGAGGGCATAGGCGCCCGACCAGTTGGCCCCGGCGCGCACCCGTTCCGTCCCCCGGTACTGGAACCAGTCGGGATGCTCCCGGTAGAGGGCGGAGTTCTTCTCCGCCACGAAGGGCGCCAGCCAGATGCCCGCCTGACAGCCCCCGTCCAGAATGTGCCGGAT
>CACXHI010000106.1 GCA_902767395.1 Oscillospiraceae bacterium | reverse complement strand
ATGGAACCAGGACAACTGGACGGCCTTCCTCCGCACGGCGTCCAGGCTCTACAAGTACCCCTTTCAGGAGCAGCTCCTGATCTTCGCACAGCGTCCGGACGCAACGGCGTGCGCAGACTACAACACATGGAATCAAAAAATGCGCCGCTATGTCCGGCGCGGCGGTCACGGAATCGCGCTGATCGACGAAAGCGGAGGCGAACCCCGGCTAAAATACGTTTTTGACGTGCTGGATACCGGCGGCGGCCCGGATTCTCTGTCTCCCTACCTATGGGAATACCGATCTGCAGATCACTTTGCCCGTGTTTCCGACGCCTTGACGCAGCGCTTCGGCGTCCCGCCTGTCAAAGGAGAAGGAGAAGCCTCGCTGCTGCCACAGCTCCGCGTGATCTTTTTTATCCAAGCGACAAAATACTGGGAAAACAATCTTTCAGATATTCTCCGCATTGTTGACAACTCTCTATTGTCCGGCTATACTGAGGATGAAATCAAGGCCGCATTCCTGAATGCCGCTGTGGAAAGCGCCACCTTCATGGCAGCGATCCGCTGTGGAATCCGTCAGGAGCCGCCGTTCAGTCCGGCTTCCTTTCACCGCGTCGCAGCGTTCAACACACCGGAAGCCGTCCGGCAGTTGGGCAAGGCAATCAATGAAAGCGGCGAACAGGTGTTGCGGACAATCGAAGCAGCCGTCAAACAATATGAGCGTGAGCGCCTGAAAAGCGCGGAAAGGAGCGTTCGTCATGACCGAACAGAAGGAGCAGAAGTACGACATCAACTATTACGCGGAGCTGATCGAGCAGACGGATCACATGATCGACCCGGTGAACGGTCTGAGTTATCATCTGGAGGGCGAGGTCTGGATCCCAGACATCGCGCTGGAGCCGGAGCTGACGGAGGACGACCGACCGACGTGGCCTTGGGGAGTGAGACGAAGAGATTACCTGAAGGAGCATCGTTCCTGCCTGTATCTGGATATGCTGATGACCGGGGAAATCTGGAAGCACATGCGGGACGTGCAGGAGCAGGCACAGAACCGACTGGACACGATGATTCCCCGGATGGCGGCGGAGCAGGGCGTGACCGAGGAGCTGAAGAAGGCCGATCTGCTTCTCTGGGTCGGGATGATGAACAACATCAAGGCCAGCGTGGAGGAGACGATCTACGCGGATCTGATCTACGCATAAGCCAAGAGGCCAAGCCGGAGCAACCAGCGGCAGAGGCTTTCCCCGAGACTGCTGCAGGCTCCACGGTTGGTCAGCAGCTCAGCTTGTTCCCCACGGAGGCAGAACAATTGCAAATGATTCAGGAAAAAGCGGAGAGCGTCCCAGTGACGCCCTTCGCTTTTTCCTGCCCGCAGGAGGTTATCGACGATTTCCTGCGCTTCGGCTCCAATACGGCAAAGAGCCGGATGCACATGATCGCAGCCATTCTTCCGTGGTATTCAGAAAACGGTCAGCTCAGCGAAGAAGCCCGTTCTGTCCTCGTTCGCGTCCTCCGCCGTGAATACCACGGCGGATATGGCCTTGTCGTGGATGGCGTTCGGTACGCAGCTTGGTACGACGATCAGGGCATTCGCATCTCGCGCGGAAATTCAGCACGGCACGCGCCCTTTGCAGAGACGATTCCGTGGAACGACGCCCTTGATCGGATCTGGAACCTCTATGCAGCGGGAACGTTTGCAACAAATGTAGAAGCAGTCGAGGCGCACAGCAACGAATGCCGAGATCTTGCCTTGTCTCTCCTGTATCTCTACTATGACCGCACCGCTCAGTGCAGAGGCAAATACCTTAGCTCCCTCGATCCCTATGTCGGCGGCGGCTATCCGGAAGAGCAGGCAGGGCTTGCCGAGGCGCTGGCCGATAAAGACAAGGCCTATGCGATAAAAAAAGACCTGGACGCCTTTATGGATGCCTACGAAAATGACCGTTCTCTTCTTCGCTGGCCTTATCACAATCTACCAAAAATTAAATCCCGTTTTGCTTCGCTGCTTGTTTCGTGGGATAGTGTAGTCCCGCAGGCTGCTGCGGAGCTTACGCATAATCCATTTATCACGGAGGACGAGCTTGACGCGGCAATCTCCAGCGGCAGTAATTATGTGGGCGGCAAAAAGCGTATATACGATTATTTCACTGTTAATCCTTCGCACACGCAGAAAGACAAGGCGGATTTCCTGAAGGACGAATT
>CACXHI010000105.1 GCA_902767395.1 Oscillospiraceae bacterium | reverse complement strand
GATAAGAAGAGGAAGAGCCGGCGGCTTTTTGTTATCAGACAGGAGAGGGTGCGGTGAACCAAATGGAATTGACAGAGCGTGAGATCGAACTGCTTTGCGCAGTCTATCCCTGTGAGGAGCTGATCCGGGAGGGGCGGCTGCTGCCCAACCAGCAGCAGGCGCTGGAGCTGCTGCGCGCCGGGTGCGCCTGGCTCGCGGCCCGCTATCCGGAGGAGGAGATCCGGATCCTGCACTTTACGCCGGGAAACCGCTTTACCCCCTGGGCAGAGCTGCGCTTTTGCTGCGGGGAAGGGGAGACGGTGTACACCGCCGTCATGGAACCGGAGGAGGGCGGCTGCCGCTGCGCGGATACCCTCTGTACCGCGCGGATCCGGCCCGCCTATGACGCCCTGGTGGAGCAGACCCTGCAGCGGGCGGGCTTTCCCGCCCTCTCGCTGACGGTGTTCCCAAACCCCGCCGGGAAGGAGTTTCCGACGGACGGGTCGGCGGAGGCGCTTTTGCTCCTCTTCCCCAGGCTGAAGCGCAATACGCGCCTCTTCCTCCCCGCGGCGTTTGACCGGGAGGGGCTGCGGGAGGAGCTGCACGCCGCGCTGCGGGAGGCGGGGCTGTACGGAAGCTACGGCGTCGCCTTCGCCGATCCCATGGAGGGGCAGAATGCGGCCCGGCTGAACGAAAGCTGGGGCGCGCTGCCGCATTTCAGCTTCAACTGCTTTGACGTGGGTTGAGGAGGGAAGCACTTATGGCGGAATTATCTACGGAACAGGTGCTGCTGCTCAACCAGCTGATGTACATGAGCGGCAAGGAAGGCACGGACAACCCGATGGACTCGGTGGACATGCACGTTGGGGAGACGGTGGGCGAATGGCTGGGCGGCGTGGAGCTTTCCCAGCTTGCAAACGATGCCGATTACGGCTCCTATATGACCGGAAGCGACTGGAAGAACATCATTGCCGCGGTGCAGAATGACCCCACGATCTCCAATATGACCATCACCGCCAGTCACACGGACTGGGCCGACGGCGGCGGTGGCGGTCTCAGCGCCATCTTCACCAGCGAATCCACCGGAGAGGCGGTGGTGGCCTTCCGCGGAACGGCGGGCGGCGAGTGGAAGGACAACTTTGTCGGCGGCAATGTGACGGACACGGCGCAGCAGCAAAACGCCCTGAACTGGTATCAGGACGCCTACAAGGAATACGGCCTGGATCGCTACCAGGTCACGGTCACCGGCCACTCCAAGGGCGGCAACAAGTGCAAATACATCACCGTCATGGACGGCACCGTGGATCGCTGCCTTTCCTTTGACGGCCAGGGCTTCTCCGACAAATTCATGGACGCCTACGCCGACAAGATCGCGGCGAACCAGTGGAAGATCCAGAACCACAACGTGGACAGCGACTATGTCAACATCCTGCTCAACGATGTGGGCGAGACCACCTTCTACAAGGGCTTTGAGCTGGGCAAGGGCGGCTTCCTGGAAAACCACTGTCCCAACACCTTCATGAAGTTCGGCGAGAACGGCGAGTGGTCCATGGTGGTCAACCCCAATGGGCAAGACCCCAAAATGGCCCAGCTCAATGAGTTTTTCAACAGCTATCTGCGCTCTATGCCGGACGGACAGCGCACCGAAGCCCTGGAAATGGTGAATGCGCTGATCGATGATGCCTTCTCGATGGGCGAGGGCTCCAGGGAGGAGGCGATCAAGCGCTTCCTCGATACCCTTACAGATTCCAAGTATTCCGACGACGCGGCGTATCTGCTGGCCTATACGATACGGTACGAGCAGGAAAACCCCGGGTTTGAGAACATTTTCAAGGAAGTTCTCTCCGAGATGGGAATGGAGGAGTACTGCAAGTATATTGACATCGCCGAGAGCGTCCTGAATTACAGCCAGGACTTTGGCCCCGTTCATCTGGACTTCAATACGCTGATGGCCCTGGCCACAGGCGTGGGGGAATCTGTCGGCTTCCTGGCAAGATGGATCCCCGGCTTTTCCTACGGTACCGATTGGGCCATCGAGAAGCTGCACGACTGGATCCTGGAGAAAACGGGCATGGATCTCTCCAAAGAGGAGATCCTGAAGCTGATCGGGATCGTCGGCATGGTCAGCCATGATCTGGAAGTGATCCGCATCCCGGCTAACCGCAAGGACAAGCGCGTTCAGTCCACCGGCGGCCCGGGGAAGCGGATCCGCTGCGAAGCCCAGACGCTGCGGAATCTGAGCAACGAGCTCAACAGTGTCCGGTCGGGGCTGTCCCAGACCTCGCAGAGCGTGAGGAGCGCGGGAGGCAATCTGCCCTACTGCTTCCTCGGCGCGGGGAGCATCAAGCTCTCCATGGCCAGCGCCGCCAACCGCATCGCGCGGCTGGAGGAGAGCGCCGGACGGCTTGCCGCTGCGCTGGACGAGCTGGCCGCACTCTATGAAAAGACCGAGTCGCAGAATCTCTCCTCGGCAGGCATATGATCGGAATCAAAAACACCTCCCGCCTCGGTGAAAACGCCGAAGCGGGAGGTGCTTTTTTTGGATATGGTTCAGCGGCCGAAGATCTGCTCCCGTTCCATCTCGCCCACGTTCAGGAAGCGGCAGATCTGATCCACGTTGTGCTGCTCCCAGTTGTTGGAGGTGATGAAG
>CACXHI010000104.1 GCA_902767395.1 Oscillospiraceae bacterium | reverse complement strand
CCTTGAAAAATCAAGAAGAATCCGACTTATACGTGGGAGATAATTATGCCGGTATTTACAAAAAAATCACCACAACAAAAGGTCAAGGAGATCACTGAGAGCATCGAAAAAGGCCTTCGGGAAATGTTCGAGAGCGACCGCTATCAGAGTTACCTTTCGACCATGAGCCGATTCCATTCGTACTCAGTCAACAACACGCTGCTGATCCAAATGCAGCGCCCCAACGCCACACATGTTGCCGGCTTCAATGCGTGGCGGGATAAATTCGAGCGACACGTCAAGAAAGGTGAGCGCGGCATTCAGATTATCGCGCCTACCCCGGTTCTGAAAAAAATCCGGGAGACCGTCATCGACCCGAACACAAAAAGGCCTGTCCTGGATGCCGAAGGCAAGCCGGTCACCGAAGAAAGAAACGTAAAAGTTCCGATGTTTAAGCCGGTTACGGTATTTGATGTCAGCCAGACGGAGGGGAAACCTCTGCCGGAGCTGGTCAGCACCCTGACGGGCGACGTGGAACACTATGACGCCTTTGTGGAAGCCCTGCGGCGATCTTCGCCGGTTCCAATCGAGTTTGAGCAGATGGAAACAGGAATGGACGGATACTTCAGCGCTTCCAATCAGAAAATTGCGATCCGTCCGGGCATGAGCCAGGTGCAGACTGTCAACGCTATGGTCCATGAGATCGGGCATTCCAAGCTTCACGACTATGATATGCTTCTTGCAGCTACAAAGGCGGACGGCGGCCCCGCGCCGGTCAAAAAAGACCGCAAGACCGAAGAGGTGGAAGCTGAAAGCGTCTCCTACACGGTCTGCCAATACTTTGGGATAGAAACAGCGGAAAACAGCTTCGGGTATATCGCCGACTGGTCTAACGGCAAGGAGCTGAAAGAGCTCCGCGCCAGCCTCGAAGCGATTCGGCAAACCTCATCCGCTCTCATCCAGGATATTGAGAAAAACTATGCTGCCGTCTGCAAAGAGCGCGAACTGGACCAAAAGCAGACGCACAAGGAACCTGTGAAGGCCGCTCCGCAGGAGCAGCCGAAAATCGCCTGGGATTATTACCTGATGACCGTAGCGCGTCGAAAGAATGACCTTGTGCTGATGCAGGTTGGGGATTCCATCGAAGCGTATGGCAGCGACGCCGGACTGATTGCCTCCGCGTTGGGCTTCGAAACGGCGAAAAAAACCATCCCCGAACAAGGAACGGTCACGTTTACCAGCTTTCCCGTCCAAGATCTGGAGAAGCATCTTCCCGCTCTGCGCGAGAGCTACGATGTCACCGTTGTCCTGGGCGATTATTCCACGCACATGGAGCAGTCCTACCTGTCCTACGAACACGAAAGGTCGGCGCGATATGCCGTGCTGGCTCTGCCCGATGAAAGCGCCGCAGAGCTCACAGAAAAACAGATTGCAAAGAAAGACCCGTTTCTTGCCTATGCCGCCGCCGTCTGCGACCACGCCGAGGAGCTGGGCCGGGCAGGACTGATTACGCTCCCCTTCGGCAGCTATGACAAAGAAACCTTTACGGAAATGTACGCCGATACGATCCGCCGCAGCGGTCCGAAAAACGCAAGTGCGGTACTGGACGATTACGCAGAGCAATCCGGTTATCCGACGCCGCCGAGCTTGCAGAGACAGCTTGACGATCTGATAAAGCTGTGGGACGCTAATCTCACCTATACGATGAACGTCAGCCCGATCGACCCCAACAGCGCGTATATCTCATCTATCCGTCCGGACGGTGAAATGGACGAGAGGGCTATTTTCAGCGGGCCGACAAATGTATGCAAAAGCATTCTTGCGGATCTGATGGACGGTCGCATGACAGCAACCCAGGCAAGAGCGCTGAACCAGAAATGGAATGAAAGTTTACTGCCTCCCGGACCGCCCGAAGCCCTGTATTTCGTCGAAGACAAAAACTACGTGCATATTCAGACGACGGAAAACGGCTTCGACTATACGTTGTATGACGCCGACACCAAAAAGCTGGTGGACGGCGGCCAATTCTCTGTGGACGCCGCGAGCAAGCATATTTCCGCAGAGACGATGATCGAAGCTGCTTTGATCGAGGTCTGTATTATGCAAGGACTGGATCACGTTGGATACCAGGAGTGTTCTCTCGACCGACTGGATCAGCTCCGGGAGGCCAATTTGAGCATAGAGCACATGGTAATAGACGAGTACCCGATGCCGGATGCCTCTATGGAGCCTGATGCGCTGGAAAAGAACGGCTGCCCGGACGCTGCCGCTCTGCTCCCCCTATCACGGGATCGGGCAAGGGAGCTTTTTGCGGAAGGCTTTACTGTTTTCGTGATCGACAAGAACGGCGACCCGATGATGTGCATGGAAGAAGCTGATATTACGGACGCAACGGAAAAGCTCTTTGCCCTGGAACGCCACGAGTGGCAGCAGAGCAAGGATTTCCGCATTATGATCCGCGATAATCGTCTGGTTCACCAGGCGGAGCGCGAAGAGGCGTTTTTGCACTATCCCGCAGACGCCTTTGCAATCTATCAAATCAGCGATAAATCTCCCGAGCGCAGGGACCGGATTTTTTCGAGCCTCGATTCTATCCAGGCACGTGGGCTGGAGCCCACCCGAGCGCATTACGATCTTATCTACACCGGGACGCTGAACGAGCATCCTGACCTGAAAGGCCCCGAAGACGCCTTTCATATCTTCAACGTGGAGCGTCCGGATGATTTCGGCGGCCACAGTCTTTCCGTCAGTGACATCGTTGCGCTGAGGCAGTCCGGTGTGGTAACATATCATTACTGCGACAGCGTTGGTTTCACGGAGGTTCCCGATTTCCAGAAGCCCGAAAATTATTTGAAGGCTGCTGAAATGGCAATGGAAGACGATTACGGGATGATTGATGGAATCATCAACAACGGTCCTAAAGATCAAGGGCCGACGCAGGCAGAGAAAGCGCTGCCCTCGGATCAGCGTCCTTCCGTCCAGGAGCGGCTCCGAGAGCTTCAGCAAGAAGTCAATGACAGAGAAGAACAAGACAGAGCGCGCCAAACGCGCCAAGAGAGGAGTATCTAAATGAACAACACCCTTACCTATGAGGAACGGCAGCTCATGGCCATTTATCTTGGGGACAGCGACGGCTCCCGAGAGGGCCTGATTGCCACGCTGGAAAGCATGAGAACCTACCTGAAGTCGGATGAAGAAGAGCTCCTGACGCTGACCGATTCTGCCCTGGAGCAGCTGCGCGGCATGGATAACGAAGCGTTTGAAGCCCTTGATCTCGTCGTGGATTTCCCAGAATGAGCACACAATATGTTCAGAGCCGGTTCGTGTTTTGCGGACCGGCTCTATGGCGATCAGAGCGCAAGGAAGGAGCTTTAAGAGCAAATGAAATATATGGAAATGTCACGATATT
>CACXHI010000103.1 GCA_902767395.1 Oscillospiraceae bacterium | reverse complement strand
TGAACAAGCTGAAGAAAGTACTTGATAAGACCTTTTGGATCTACGTTGGGCTGGGAATCCTGAACTATGGCATCTGCAACGCGATCATGCTGGTGCTGCATCTGGTTTTCAAGGTGGAGACGACGCCGAGCCTGATTATTGAATTTGCCCTGCAAACCTGCATTTCCTTCCTTCTGAATCGCTACGTGACCTTCCGCGGTCTGAAGATTTCCCGCTACTGGCCGGTGAAGTTTGTTGTCTCCGTGGGCCTGAGCTATCTGCTCGCCAAGGTTCTGCTCTATAGGGTCTTTGAGTATCTGATCACCCTGCCCTTCTTTATCGCCGTTGCCGACTGGGTTCAGGGCATTGTGGAGGCGGTTGCGGGAAAGCCCACCGACGCGGCGGTGTTCCGCCACAGCCTTGTGATGCTCGCCTGCACCTTCATCTACTGCGCGGTCAACTACGTCGGCCAGCGGTACTACGTGTTCCGGGCCGAGAAAGAGGCGTAAAAACAGCGGGCGGCCGTTCGGTCGCCCGCTGCGCTTTACAAAATCGGCATCCGGTTACCCCTCGGAAACCGGATAGAGCAGATCGTCGGAAACCGGGGCGTAGAACAGGCGGCGGATCTGCTGCGCGTCCTTGGTCTGCCCGAGAATCCACATGAGCTTGGCGACCACGGCCTCCGTGGTCATGTCATAGGCCTCCAGAACGCCCAGCTCCGTCTTGAGCCGGTTGCCCACGCTGTAGATGGAGAGGTTGCTGCCCTCGTTCTCCACCTGCGTCGTCATCACAATGGTCTTGCCCTGCGCAATGCCCTGCGCCATGAGATCATAGAATTCCGAGCCGCGGTAGGAGGGCATTCCGCCCACGCCGAAGCTCTCGATAATCAAGGCGTCGTTGTGTTCCAAAAGCCATGCGAGCAGGGCGCTGTCGGTGCCGGGAATCATCTTCAACAGCGCCACCCGTTCCCCAAGCCGGTCATAGAACGTGGGCTTCTCCGCACAGTCCGGCTGGATGAAGGTCAGCACATGACCGTCCTGAATATAGGCCAGCTCCGGGTAGTTGATGCTGGAAAAGGCCCGGAAGCTCTTGGAATGGGTTTTCCGCGCCCGGGTTCCCAGAATGACCTTGCCGTTAAAGACCACCATCACGCCCCGCAGGTTGGAGCAGGCGCAGCGGAAAGCGTCCTCCAGATTGATCTTGGAGTCCGTGTTGTCCGAACCGATGGGCTTTTGCGCCCCGGTGAGGATGATGGGCTTGGGGCTGTTCTGGATCAGATAGGACAGGGCCGCAGCGGAATATGCCATGGTGTCGGTGCCGTGGGTGATCACGAAGCCGTCGTATGCGTCGTAGTGCTCGCGGATGCAGGCGGCTATTTGCAGCCACCGGGCGGGCGCCATGTTGGTGCTGTCGATGCTGAAAATCTGGGTGCAGACGGGACGGCAGAAGGTCTCGATCTGTGGGACGTATTGCAGAAGCTGGTTTGCGTTCAGCTCCGGCGCCAGTCCGTCCGAGGCCATTTCCGAGGCAATGGTGCCGCCTGTGCCGATACAAAGGATGTTCTTCATGGAAAGCGCTCCTTTTTTCGTAAGTAGTTCATCGGTAGCCTTATTGTACAACAGAAAACGAGGAATATCAATGGAAAATCAGAAAAAAACAACTGCGATTCTGTTCGATCTGGACGGGACCCTCTGGGACGCTGCCGACACGATTGCCCCGGCGTGGAACGAGTGGTGCCGGACGCATGGAGTTGACCGCCGCTTTACTCCGGAAGAAATTCGGGGCTGGTGCGGTAAGACGATGCCGGAAATTGCGGCCGCAGCCTTTCCACAGGCCGACCCGGCCTGGCGGGAGGCGGTGATCGACGGCTGCTCCGAGGCGGAGTGTACCCCGCTGGCAAGGGACGGCGGGCGGCTCTATCCGGGGCTGGAGGGAGTGCTCGAGCAGCTGCACCGGGATCATTTTCTGGCCGTCGTGAGCAACTGCGGGCTGGGCTATATCGAGGCGTTCTTCTCCGGCAATCACGTCGGCTGCTGGTTCGACGACTATGAGAACGCCATGCGGACCGGGCTGGGGAAGGCCGGGAATATCCGGCTGGTCATGGAGCGCAACGGGCTCGAACGGGCCGTCTATGTGGGGGACACGGAGTGGGATCACCTTGCTGCACTTCAGGCCGGGGTCCCGTTCCTCCACGCGGCCTATGGCTATGGCAAGGTTTCCGGCGCGGACGGCGTGCTTCGACAGATTGCGGAGTTGCCCGAAATCCTTGACAAGCTCTGAAAAAACCGTTATAATAAAACACAATATAGTGGGTTACCATACCCGGAAGAATCACGAAATATTGTGAGGAATTATGAGTCAGAAAAAACCCGAATACGGAAATACCAGCATCGAGCTTCTCAAGGGCGAGGACCGGGTGCGCAAGCGCCCTGCGGTCATTTTCGGCTCCGACGGACTCGACGGCTGTGAACATGCCATTTTTGAGATCGTCTCCAACGCCATTGACGAGGCCAGAGAGAAGCACGGCGATTTGATCATCGTGACCCGCTACGCGGACCGCTCGGTGGAGGTAGAGGACTTTGGCCGCGGCTGCCCTGTGGACTGGAACGAGAAGGTGGGGCGCTACAACTGGGAGCTGGTCTTTTGCGAGATGTACGCAGGCGGCAAGTATCAAAACAACGACGCGGGAAACTATGAATACAGTCTGGGCCTGAACGGGCTCGGAACCTGCGCGACCCAGTACGCTTCGGAATTTTTCGACGCGGTGATCCACCGCGACGGCTTCCGGTATTCCCTCCATTTTGAGAAGGGCCGCATCGTCGGCAAGCTGAACAAGGAGCCGACCACGCGGAAAAAGACCGGCTCGCTCTTCCACTGGAAGCCGGATCTGGAGGTCTTTACCGAAATCGACGTCCCCGTGGAATACTATCGGGACATGCTCAAACGGCAGGCGGTCGTCAACGCGGGCGTGACCTTCCGGTTCCGCAATCAGGTCGGCAAGGACTTCGAGACAGAGGAGTACCGCTATGACAACGGCATTGTCGATTACCTGAACGAGATCACCGAACAGGGAAAGTGTATGCCCGTGACCATGCCTCAGTATTGGGAGGCCGAGCGGATCGGTCGGGATCGTGCCGATATGGAGGACTACAAGGTGAAGCTCACCGCCGCGTTCTGCTTTGCCAAGCAGGGCGGGCGCGTGGAGTATTACCACAACTCCTTTTGTTTTGATTATGGCGCGGCCCCCGAGAAGGCGGTGAAAAACGCCTTTGTCTATGCCATCGACGCATGGCTCAAGCAGGAGAACCGGTACGCCAAAAACGAGGGGAAAATCACCTATCAGGACGTGTTCGACAGTCTGGTGCTTGTGACCAACTGCTTCTCGACCAAGACCTCCTACGAAAACCAGACGAAAAAGGCAATTACCAACCGCTTTATTCAGGAGGCAATGGTGGAGTTTTTCCGCTCCCGCCTTCAGGTCTATTTCATCGAAAACCGACAGGAGGCTGAGATGATCGCGGCGCAGGTGCTGGTGAATAAGCGCAGCCGCGAGAGCGCCGAGCAGGCCCGCATGAGCGTCAAAAAGAAGCTGTCCGGCTCGGTCAACATTGCCAACCGTGTCCAGAAATTT
>CACXHI010000102.1 GCA_902767395.1 Oscillospiraceae bacterium | reverse complement strand
GCTCCAAACTCTTCCGAATACATTATAGCATATCATGTCGAAGATTTCCACCGTAATAAATATTTTTTTTCTGTATTTTCTTGCGTTTTGTGTGCTTTGCGTAGCGTTATGATCCTGATTGTGATATAATCGGTCTGCGTCCAATTTTTCGGCGTACAGAAGGAGAGGTTTTATGGAAGCGTTCAAAAACGGCGTCAAAACCACGCTGCGCACCCCGGGCAAAAGTCTGCTGTTTTCTCTGATTCTGCTTTTGCTTGCGTTGCTGGCGGCGGTTGCCTTCAGCGTGTTCTTTGCGGTGCGCGGCTATCTCAGCGATTGCGAAGACTACTTTCACACCATCGTCCATCTCGAATACATCGGCAAGGATTACCCCATGGAGCTGCGGGGGATCAAGGGAAAGCCCGCCAGAGAGAAGGCGGCCCAGCTCCTGCGCCGGGTGGATCTGCCGGATGAGCTCCGCAGCCGCTTCCCCGGTATGCTTTCGGGCGGCGAGCAGCAGCGCGTCGCCATCGTCCGTGCCATCAGCATGGATTCCCACCTGATGCTGGCGGACGAGCCGACCGGCAATCTGGACACGGAGAACAGCACCCGCATCATTGATCTGCTCCTGGATCTGGCCCACCGCGACGGCTACTGCGTCGTGGTCGTCACGCACGATCTGGAAATCGCCGCCCGCGCCGACTGCGTGTACCGCATGCGCGACGGCCTCCTGCTCGACCGAAAGGAATCCGTCTGAGCAAGCGTATGAAAAAACCAACCGCCGGGAAAAGCGATGATCCGCTTTTCCCGGCGGTTGGTTTCTCGCATGTTACGATGTCACGGAAAAGATGTTGCCGCAATTCAGCAATTTCCAGCTGTCTTGTGGCGACATCTTACTTGTAGAAACGGGCAATTCATTGTCCGTCCTCTTGGCACTTTTAGAGCGGAAGAATATCGCCAGACAAATCCGCAATAAAGAGTTTTTTCCCTTGCTTCTGCCGTTCCTCCCTTGCATTCTTTGCACTGGAAAAAGAGAGGTATGCGCCGACAGTTTTATGGTCAGAGTCCAGAAGATGATACTGAATCTGCTCCCGTAACAGGTCGTTCCCCAGTGTGATTGTGCCCTGGCGCTGATTATTAAAAGATGAACCCAATTCTATATTCCTTCCCGATCTGCTTCCCGCTCCCTTTTTTGTGTAATAAGGGTAAAAGCTAAAGCTGGTGTTTTCTTGAAGACCGTAAGACAGCAAGTAATTGTAATAATTGTAGCAAAAGTCAATCACCTGAAAGAAGAATGATTTGCCATATTTTCGAAGACTGTTTTTTTCGTAATTTGTCTGACTGTACAATTTCATCTCCTTGAAAACAGATTCCATGACAGGATAGACAAATTCATATATCTTTGATCGAGTTGGTTTATTGATGGTGTATAGCCTCTCAAACTGTTTCCGAGAGATATCTAAAAACTTATTTCTTTCCTGCCGAATTCTCTTCTCCAGTGCGGAATCGACTGTTTCCTCATACAACCTCTCGAAGAGATTGCTTCGCACAATCCGCTCCATGATAGTTCCAAGCGTAATGTCGTTTTCATTCACAAAAGGATCGTTTGAAACATATCGTGTGCCTGCTTGTTTCCCCAGAAGCTTTATCCTCTCCAAAAACACGTCAGTTGTTTGACGCCCAATTTTATCTTTTTCAAAAACCAATCCGGTATAAAATCCAAATTTGGAATCAGCGACGCTCTCTTCTTTAATCTGCTCCAGATACTGTTTAATCGGTATGGTATACTTTGCTTCTGCTCCGCAGTGAGGTTTTCCAAAAAGCACATTCCCATCTTTGATGGTAACAAGTCGCTCCCATCCAAAAACTGCATCGTGTGCCTCCCGTTTCTTGCGGTCGCTGTAATGGACATATTCCTCCCGCTCTCGGTCATCCGTTCCTTTGATCTCAGCGAGTTCCTCAACCAAAGAACTCACAAAGCGCAAATCGTCTGTTTGATCGTCGCAGATTCGTTTCCAACTGGAAATCATTGCCTGCTCTGCATAGCTCTTTACGGTATGTTCTTTATACGTACTGATAAATGCTCGTCGTCTTTGTAATAGTTGTATCAAAAGATCAAATAGTTCTTCACTGATCTTATTAATCAAACGGCTGGATTCTTGGTTGTTTTTGCGCATCTGAAAGAAAACAGGGTTGTCAGAGATGTGATTCAAAGTAAAGGCAATTTGATCGTCCTCAGAGGAAAGAATCCTGCACAGTTCTTTTTTAAGAAGATTAGCGTATTCCAAAAAATGCTCAGCACTTTTCTCTTTGCAGTCAGTTGGGACATAGGCTGCAGTTCGGTTGAAGTGAACGCTATCAGCCAAATTCGTGTACGTGTTCATTCAGTTTCCCCCCTGTTATCAAGCTATAGCTGTCAATCAAGTCCGTCGCGAGAGATATTTTGCAAATGATGCCAAGGTAAACCCGTCTGTGATTTTATCGCTTGCAATCCCGTTTTTAAACTCTTTTTCTGACAAAATGCAGTGCCCAACGATTGCTTCATCATCCTGTACGCCAAGATTTGCGCATTCCTCAAGCGGAAGTTCCACAATAAACAGAGAAACCTTGTTGTTGGTCAAGCCACTGTCCGGATGTACGGTTCCCAGCAGCTCCAGCTTGATTTCAGAATTTTCCTCGATGTGAATGCATGTTTCCTCCGCAAGCTCGCGAACAGCTGTCTGGAGCGAGTTGCGATCCTCTGGATTCGCAAAGCCCCGAGGAACTTCGTATACAATGCCCTTCAGGAAGGGACGATACTGCCTGTTCAGCAGGTAGAACCTGTCTCCCCCTCTTTTCAGGACAACCAGGATGGCCGCTCCTTGCCTCCTGTAGTCCACGTTGCAATAACGGAAAGGTTTTCCATCTTGATTCACATACACATCCATTCTGAAGTCATAATACGGTTGATTTGGAATCAGACCGACGACAGAATCATTCTCCTGTTCAAATTGTTTTAAGATAGCCGGATCGATAACCCGTGTCAGAGATGTTTCCGTGCAATCCACTTTTTCTGTTGTTTCGCTTAAGGACAGAAGATACTCTTTTTCGTTTAACATGATTTCTTGCCTCCTAAAAAATCTTTTTAGCTGTCGCTATTTACATTATTGTATATGAATGCCGATTGTTCGTTCAATTCCTTTGTTAAAAAGCCAGTCTTTTCTTCTTTCTGCTGGCAAATTGACACCCAGATTGCAATTGCTCAAAAACCATGGCATTATATGCATGTAACAAGCGCAAACGGTTCGTGCTTGTGCCAAACGAAAAAAGCGTGCCTCAAGGAGGTGATCAGGATCAGGATAAATTATTGTCTCAAAAACGTCCGTTTGTCCACCCAAATCTATCAAACAAAAAAGGAGAAAAAAGATGAAAAAAAGAACGATAGCCATTTTACTCAGTATTCTCTTGCTGCTTGCCGCCAGCCCGCTGCCCGTCAGCGCATCCTCCAGTGCACCCCAGCTGTTTTTCAGAATGCATCTTAGCGGAACTGGTTGGGAATCGGTATTTACCTATGCGCCGGGTATGTGTGGAACTACAGGCCAAAGCCGTCAGGCCGAGTGCCTCGAGCTTCATATTAGCAACTGCAGTGGCTCCATCACCGCCAAGTGCCATGTGGCCTGTAAAGGTGACCTGCCCTCACAGACCGGAAACGATTTGCTCATTGGAACAGTCGGTGAAGGTCTTGGGCTTGAGTGTATTAGCCTCATGCTGAATGGTGCTGTCGCCAGCGAATACAGCATCCAATACAGAACCCATGTTGCCACTATCGGATGGCTGGATTGGGCTCGTGACGGTCAAGAGAGCGGGACGAAAGGCCGAGCCCTGTCTATCGAGGCCATTGAGATAAAACTCGTTCCTAAAAACAGCGCCCCCTCCACGACGACATATTACGTGAAAACCAACGGCTCAAACCTCAATGTCCGCTCCGCTCCCTCTTCCTCCTCTCCGAAAGTCGGCTCGCTGTATAATGGTGCTCCCGTATCGGTGTACTCGATTTCGAATACCAACTGGGCTACCATTGCGTTCAATGGGCAGTGCGCCTATGTGTACGCATCGTATTTGACACATAGTGTAGGGGAGTCGGCAATTGCCAAGCTCAATAGTTTCTTATCCAGTCCGGACTTTCAGGCTGGAACGTACTGGCCAAGCAGCCAGCGGCCGAAGCTCTCAACATACTCTTGCAGTGGTTGCTGTGCCTTCACGGCCGATCTAGTGTGGTACGTTTACGGGAAAAAATCTCCTCGTTCGGGAAAAAAATTTACAAATCCGGATGAGATTCGGGCCGGTGACGTATTGCTTTTCTCGCCGTCTCACTGGGCTTACGTTATCAGCCGCAATGGGAATAGTGTGGAACTTGCGCACGGGAACTGGAATAGTCACGTCGTCGTAGCAACCTATACGCTCCAAGGTTATTCTCTGCTTCCCAATAAGACAATCTCCTACGGATACCATTTCCAATAAAAGCGAAAAGGCGAGCCGGACGGTCTAAAACACCGTCCGGCTCATGAGAGATTCAGACTAAAAAGGGTTGTCCTGCTCCACAGCAACGGTGTGGAAGCCGTTCACGTCGAACAGACCGGTATCCGTGATTTTGAGCGCCGGAATTACCGGCAGCGCCATGAAGCACAGGGTCATAAAGGGATCGACGTTGGCATGAATCCCCAGCGCCGCGTGCGCGGTCTCGCCCAGTTCCCGGATTCGGCGGGCCACCAGCTCGCCGGGCCGGTCCGTCATCAGACCGGCAATCTCATGGGCGAAGCTGTCGAGCAGCTTCCCGTCATGGACAATCGCCATGCCGCCGCCCAGCTCGATCAGCCGCTCGACCGCCAGCGCCATGTCCCGGTCATTGTCCCCGGCGACGATGACGTTGTGCGAGTCGTGCGCAACGCTGGTAGCGACGGCGCCGTTTTTCAGGCCGTAGCCCGCAAGCAGGCCCAGCCCCACGTTGCCGGTCCCCTTGTGGCGCTCGACCACGGCGATCTTAACCAGATCCTGCCCGTCGCGCATCCAACAGCCCGCGGCATCGCGCGAAACCTCTGCGGTTCCGGCGCGGGTCACCACGGAGCCGGGAATGATCTCAATCGTGCGCACTCTGGCGGAGCGCAGCGGCAATGCCAGACGCGCGGCGGAGAAGTCCCGGACGTTCATGCGCCCGCTGACATGCTCCGGCGCAACGTGGACGTCCTGCGCCAGATACGCGCCGTTTGCCGCCACGTGCTTGCCGCCGATCCAGGTATGGGTCACGTGAAGCTCCCTCAGCGAGTCGAACAGGATCAGATCCGCCCTGCGCCCGGGGGCAACCGCGCCGCGATCCTTCAGCCCGTAGCAGACGGCGGCGTTGACCGTCGCCATGCAGATGGCGGTAATCGGGTCCAGCCCCGCCGAGACAGCCAGACGCAGATTGTTGTCGACGTGGCCTTCCTCGATCAAGCTGGCGGATTGCCGGTCGTCGGTGCAGAACAGGCAGAACCGCTCGTTGCCGCTATCCACGCCGGGCAGCAGGCGGAGCACGTCATGGCAGGCCGTGCCTTGCCGCAGCAGGACGTAAACACCGCGCCGCGTGCGGTCGCGCAGCTCCTCGGGCGTGGTGCATTCGTGATCCGTGCGCACGCCCGAGGCGGCGTAGGCGTCGAGCATCGGCCCGGCGAGGCCGGGACTGTGCCCGTCCACCAGCTTGCCGCAGCGGTCGGCCTCCAGCAGCTTGTCGAGAATCGCATCGTCCGCGGCACAGACGCCGACAAAGTTCATCAGCTCGCCCAGGCCGAGCACGCGGGGATTGTCGATGCGCGTGCGAATTTCCGGCGCGTTCAAAATCGCACCGGCGTTTTCAAAGGGCGTGCAGGGGACGCAGGACGGCACCTGGAAAAACACCTGCAAGGCAATCTGCTCTGAAGCTCTGCACATGTAGTCGAAGCCCTCAAGTCCGCAGACGTTGCAGATCTCATGCGGGTCGGCCACGACGGTGGTGGTGCCGTGCGGCACCACCAGCCGGGAGAATTCCGCAGGCGAGAGGTGGCTGGACTCGACGTGTACGTGGCTGTCGATCAGGCCCGGCGCAAGGTACGCGCCGTTGGCGTCGAAGGTCTCCGCTGCCTCCGGGAAGCCGTCCTGTCCGTATCCGGCGATCAGTCCCTCCGCAATCAGCACGTCGGAGGGAAACACCGTTTTGTTGAACACGTCAATGGCCTGACAGTTTTTCAGCCGCAGATCGGCAGGCGCTCGGCCTGCGGCCACGTCAATGAGCCGCTTTAAGGTTTGCTTGTCCATGGAATCTCCTTCCAAACGGAATCAGGCAACGATTTGTACAACGATTTTGAGCACAAACAGCAGCGCGACAATCAGAATCGGGAGCTTGAGCTGCTTGGCCTTGCCGGCGAACAGCTTGGTCACCACATAGAACAGGATGCCGAACATAATGCCGTCGGAAATGCTGGAGGCACAAATCATCATAATGATCGTCATAAAGGCGGGCAGGCCCTCGGAATAGTCCTGATAGTCGATTTCACGGATGGGCGTCACCATCATCAGGCCGACAATAATCAGGGCAGGCGCCGTCGCCGCCGAGGGAATGGAGCCGAACAGAGGCTCCAGGAAAAGCGCCAGCAGGAACAGCACCGCAGTGGTCACGGCGGTCAGGCCGGTCTTGCCGCCCTCGGAAACGCCGGAAGCGCTTTCCACAAAGGTCGTGACGGTGGAGGTGCCGAGCATCGCGCCGCAGGTGGTGCCGATGGCGTCGGCCAGAAGCGCCTGCTTGCACTTGGGAATCGAGCCGTCCTTCTGAATCAGGCCGGACTTCCCGGCGCAGCCGATCAGCGTGCCGACCGTGTCGAACATATCGACGAACAGGAAGGAGAAGACGACCACGCAGAACTCAAAGATGGACTTGCCGGAGGCAAAAATCTCATCGAAGGCAAACTCGCAGAAGTAGGGCGCCGAGGGCAGATAGCTGCCGCCGGCATAGGAGGTCAACTTGAAGGGAATGCCGATCAGGGTGGTGAGAATAATACCGATCAGCAGCGCGCCCTTGACCTTGAAGATTAGCAGCGTACCGGTGATCACAAGGCCCAGCATCGTCAGACCGGCGCTGCCCTTATACCACTCGGCGTTCAGCGCGGAGACCGTGCCGCCGTCCGCGACGATGATGCCCGCGTTTTTCAGGCCGATATAGGCAATAAAGAGGCCGATGCCCGCGCCGATGGCTTTTTTCAGGCTGTCCGGAATGCTGTTGACAATGGCCTCGCGGATGTTGCAGAACGTCAGAAGAATGAAAATGACGCCCTCCACCAGAATCGCGGTCAGCGCCCAGCGCCAGGAGTAGCCCATGCCGAGACAGACCGTGTAGGTGAAGAAGACGTTCAGGCCCATGCCTGCGGAGAGCGCGAAGGGCAGGTTGGCGACAAGGCCCATGATGAGCGTGGCAATCGCGGAGGCAATTGCCGTCGCAGCGAAGACCTTGCCGAACTCCATCCCGGCGTCGGACAGGATGCCGGGGTTGACGGCCAGAATGTACGCCATGGTGGCAAAGGTCGTGATACCGGCGAGGATTTCTGTCTTGACGGTGGAGTTTCGCTCTTTGATCTTAAACAGGTTTTCCAAAATACTTCCCCCTTTTCAAATTGCGTCTCTTTTCGTACCAGCGCAGCCGGAGCGCCGCTCTGCCGCAAGGCATTGGCGGAGAGACGGCAAAGGGCACAGAGAACCGCGCCACAGAGTCCATTATACACTGCTTTGTGCGAAAAGCAAGAGGGTTTCTGAAAAAACATACAAAAAGCCTTTACAATTGGCAGGTTTTTTACACTATTTTCAACGAGAAGCCGGGCGATTCTTCCCCCGCAGCGGAGAAGAATCGCCCGGCGGTTGTCTTAAGCCTCCATCTGCCTGCCAAGAAAGCCCGCCACAACGTCCAACAGCTTGCATTCAAAGTCGCCGGGCCAGCGGTTGTGCTCCAGATCTGCGCCAAGCAGAATTCCGCCCAGCAGATCGCCCTGCGACAGCACCGGCACAGCCGCACCGAGAATCGGACCCACGCCCTCCACGATGCGCGCGCCATCGCCTGCGCTGCGGTTGCAGCAGCGTTCCCGATCCTCCAGCCGTCGGATCAGTGTGTGCGACAGACGGCGGTCCATCAGCTCATGCCGCCCCGGCCCGGCCGCGGCAATCACCGTGTCGCGGTCACAGACCGCAGCGGAAAAGCCCGTGTTTTTGTGCAGCGATTCGCAGATTCGCCCCGCAAATTCCGCCAGATCCCCCATCGGAGAATACTTCTTAAAAATCACCTCGCCGTTCTTCTCCGTGTAAATCTCCAACGGGTCGCCCTCGCGGATGCGCAGGGTGCGGCGGATCTCTTTTGGGATCACCACGCGGCCCAAATCGTCGATCCGCCGCACGATTCCGGTTGCTTTCATGGTGCGTTCCTCCCTTTTTTCCCAAATGTTCACAGATAGTATTTACCGTTTTAAGGCGTCTATTCTGTGAATTGTCAATCGCTCCGTTGTTGCGTGAGCGTCAGAAAAAACGAACCGCATGAAGCAAAAACGCCAGGAGGAACAGGATTGCGGCCTTCCCGACGGTCAGAAGAAGTGCGACCGCCGGCTGCTTCCGGCCAACCGTTTTGATATTTTGCTTCGGGCAAACCCCGATACATTTGTCGCAGCGAATGCAGTTTCCGGCGTTTTCCTCTGTGCCAAGTCTGTGAGAAACCGGACAGCTTGCGGTGCAAGCGGAGCAGCCCTTGATACAGGCGTCCGTATCCCGCTTCAATACGGACCACGGAAGCATCGGCAGCAGACGAAACACGGCGCCGAGCGGACAGAAAAAGCGGCAAAAGAATCGGGGCTCCAGCGCCATTCCTACGACAATCCCCGCCAGAAGGCCGACACCGACCAGATAACGTCCCAGCCGCAGATTCAACGTGGTGAGCATCGAGAAAACGTCCCAAGGACTCCAGCCCGAGAGGCTCCCGTAGATACCAACGGCGCAGAGCACCACAACGGCAGTCAAAATCAGAAACGGAAGACAGGCCAATCCGCCGGCAAGCTTTTTGGGCAGACGGGGCAGCTTCTTTTTTGTCTTTTTCTCCACCTTGGTGCGAAGGAAGTACACGAAGTCTCCCAAAGCGCCGAAGGAACACGCAAACCCGCAAAAGAACCGCCCAAACACCACCGTAAAGAGGCAGAGCATCACAAAAACACAGGCGAAGCCGCTGAATTCCAAGGGCGCTCCGCCTCCGATCGCCGTAAAGGCTTGCTTCAAGCCTGTAAAGGCCGAGGTGAACAGCGACGGCGCGAACAGGAAAAATACGATCTGGATTCCTACGCGAACCAAGCTGCGGCGGCGGTTGTCCCGCTTCCTGCGCTGGGCAAGAGACAGCGGCTTCTTTTCTGCCGAGGAAGCGATATCTTGCTTGAATTGTATCATGTGCCCTCCTCCGCCTGAGACAGCGCCGATCGGACCGCCTCCAGAATGCCTGTGGAACTGAAGGTTGCTCCGGCCACCGCATCAACCTCCACAGACTGCGCGGCAAGAATTCGGTCAATAACCGCAGTTGCCTCCTCAAAATACACGGCATCCTCTCCGTCATGCTTCAGAACAGAGATTTCTTCCATCCTGTCCTGACGCACAGTGACGCGAACCTCAATCTGCCCGCCGAAGCCCATGGCGGAGGCGGTATAGCTGCCGTCTGCGTACTTTTGGACTGCGGCAGTCTCCGCTTCCCGCTCCTGCGCGAGCTGTGCCTGCATTGCCAAGATATTGGCATTATAAGCCTCCACCTCTGCAGCTGCGGCACGGTTTTCTTCTGATTGCCTCTGCCATGCCTTCGCCTGTGTCTGATACGCCGCACAGAAAGCGATCAGCAGGATCACACATGGAAGACGGAGCATCCATTGTCTGTTTGCTTTCATTTCCGATTCTCCTATGGTGCTGTCGTTTCCACCGTCTTCCCCAGCACGACGCCCTGCATGGCCTGTTTCCACGCCTCCCGAATTCCGTTGGAGGAGCAGGTCGCCCCGGATATCGCATCGAGCTCGTCAGATCCCTGCAGGAGCAGCGGCTTCAGGGCGCCGAAGGCCCGATTCAGGAAGGCCAGATTGGTGACGTCCGTGTCTGCGTGGATGGAAACGTCCGTTACAGTGCGTTCTGCGACGGTTTCCCGCTGCCCGTCGGTCTCTGTCGTCGTCCGTTTCACCGAAACCGTAACGGTCAGCACAATCTCATAGTCCCAGAACGCCTCTTCTTCATCCGCGACAACCATTGCGGTCCCGACGTAGGTTTCCGTCTCCTCCTCGGGAGTCGACGGTTCCGGGTCGGTCGGCTCCGGCTCCGTGGGACTCGGGTCAGTCGGCTCCGGCTCCGTGGGACTCGGGTCAGTCGGCTCCGGCTCTGTGGGACTCGAATCGGTCGGCTCCGGCTCTGTGGGACTCGGGTCAGTCGGCTCCGGCTCTGTGGGGTCGGGGTTCGCTGCGGCGGCATTTGCTGCGGCCAGCGCGTTCACAACCGCCTCCTTGATTCCATTGGAGCTGTAGGTTGCCCCCGCGACTGCATCAACCTCGGCGCTCTGGGCTGCGAGAATCCGATCTACGACAGCCTCCGCGCTTGCAAGGAACGCCGACGTCTCATAGGCGGCCTCAAGAATTTCAATGCTTTGGATGCGACCGTCCCGCAGGGTAATCGCAACCTTGATCGTCCCACCGAAGCCGGTTCCGGTCCCAAGGTACACGCCATCCGGCGCGCCGTCGCCCGGCGCAGCGGTCGGATCGGGTTCTGTCTGCGAGGGCTCCGGTTCTGTTTCACGCTCCGTTTCGGGGGTGGGTTCGGTCTCTTCTTCCGTGGCGGAGGTGGAATCTCCCGCCCTTCGCAGGGCGTTCTTGACTGCGTTGATGAGTCCGCGGGAGCTGTACGTCGCGCCGGAAACCGCGTCCACCTTCGGGCTTTGCGCTTGCAGGATTGCCGAAAGGACTGCCCTTGCCCGGCTGAGATACGCGGGGGTTTCTCCCGGCGCAGACAGCACGGCAACGTCCGTGAGCTTCCCGTCCGCAATCGTTACCCGCACTGTAATCAAGCCTCCAAAGCCTTGCGCCGAACCGGTAAAAATCCCGTCTTGATACCCGTGCTTCGGCGGATTGAAGGAAACCTCCGTCAGCGCGCGCGGATTGCCCGAGACACGTTCCGTTCGGGCGGGAGGCTGCACGGTTTCTTCGCCGGTCAGCGCGTTTTTCACCGCCGCCTTGATTCCGTCGGAGCTGTAAGTCGCACCGGAAACCGCGTCCACCTCCCAGGTCTGGGCCGCCACGATCCGTTCCGTCACGGCTTTCGCTCTGGCGAAAAACGATTTTGTTTCTCCCGGCGCGGACAGAATCTCGATTTCAACAATTCTCCCCTGTTCCACGGTAACGGCAGCCTTAATTTCACCGCCAAACCCGGTGCCGACGCCGAGATGTCTGCCGTCCTCATATTGAGAATGCGCCATTTCCGAGGGCGCCGTCGTTTCTGTCTCCGTGTTCTGCGTTTCCACGGTCGGGTTCTCCGTCGTCGCCTCGGACGACTGCGCAGCGGCAGAAGGCGGTGTCCACGCCAACCGTTCCGGGATCGCTGTCAGCATTGGCGCAGTCGCGCAGGTCAGCATAATTCCACCCGTTACGAGCGCGGGAAGGAAGGATTTCAGGATTAGACCGGGTTTTTTCAGCTTGTTTCTGTTCATGGTTTTTCCCTCCCAATGGCACGAAGCTTTTTGAGTCGCAAATAGAGAACCTGCGCCGCCGTTCCTGTAAAGGCTCCGGTGAGCGTTCCCGAAATCATCAGCACCGGCGCGTAATACCACACGGTCCAGCTCTCCATCACCGCCGTCGCGGCAAGGAGCTGTCCGACGTTGTGCGCCATCGCCCCGAGGATACTGACAACCCAGATCTGTTTCTCCGTCACAAGCCTTCGCAGCAGCAGGGAAAGCAGGAAGCACAAAACCCCGCCGCTCAAGCTGTAGAGCAGAGACATCATGGAGCCGGAAAAGAGGCTCCCAAGGAGAATCCGGCTAATCAGAATCATGGCGGCGTCCACCGGACCGAGGGTAAACAACGCCCAGACCGTCACGATGTTGGCAAGTCCCAGCTTCATTCCCGGAATCGGCGCAAGCGCCGGGATGCGTGCTTCGATCATAAAAATCGTCAGCGCAATCGCCGTGCAAAGCGCCATGCGAATCAACCGTTTTACCTTCATTCCCCGCTCCTATCCGATCACCGCGTCGAGTCCTTCCGTCTCGCTCTGCGCCGTATCCTCCAATTGAATGCTCAGCCTTGCAGGCAGACAGACGATGGGGCGCAGGCCGTCTGAAATCCAACCGGTATGGACGCATACGTGATCCGGGCAATTTGCCTCCGCAACCCGAATCTGCCCCGGCGCCACCTCGATCAGGTTCTCATGCCCCTTTCCGTCCGTCACGGTAAAGCTGTAGGCTTCGGTCACGGCAGACAGGTCGATGGAACGAATGCAAACGCCGTCCTGATAAACGTTGGCAATCTTTCCCGTTCCCCGGTGCGAAACCAGCAAAGCGGCAGCGATCAGCAGGGCCAGCAGCGCGGCGAACAGGATCATCCAGGTTTTTGTTTGAATCATGGGCTTCATGGCTTAATGACCGTCATTTTCGCGTTTTCATAATTTCCGATCGGGGAAAACCGTTCTGCGGCCCCCTCGGATAAATAAAGGCTGCCGTCGTCTGCAATCAGGATGAATTCAAACCCGCCGTTTGCCCGCCAATACCGGACAGCCTCCTCCAACCCCATCACAAACAGGGCCGTGCTCAATCCGTCGCCCAAAAAGGACGTCTCGGACAAGACCGTAACGGAAATCAGTCCGTGCTTGGCCGGATAGCCGGTTTTCGGGTCCAGAATGTGCCAATAGGTCTCCCCGTCCGCGCCGGTGAAAAACCGCTCATATCCGCCGGAGGTATCCATTGCGCCTTCTCCCATAGTCACAACGCCCGCGAGTCCGGAAGAATCCTGCGGATCCTGAATGGCGATCCGCCATTGGCTCCCGTCCGGCTTGACGCCGACCGTTCGGATCGTGCTCGAACCGAGGTTCAGCAGCGCGGAACGGACGCCTGCCTGTTTCATCATCTCTGCCGCGCGGTCTCCGGCATAGCCCTTTGCAACTGCGGCCAGATCCAGCTCGGCGGACGGAGGGATGCGCACGGTTCCGTCACGTTCATTCAGAACCACCTGCGTGTCGTCAACGAACGGCAGCAGCGCCTGCAGTTGCGAATCAGACGGGATCTGATAGCTTCCCGTTGTGAATCCCCATGCGCGGGAGACCGGGTAGATCGTCATATCCAAGGCGTCCGCCAAATTCCGCGAAAGCGCAAGCGCGTCTTCGATCAGTTCATAGGTCTGCTCGGAAACGGCGGCGGGCTGCCCTTCCCCGTGATTGAGCGCGTAGATTTCACTGCCTTCGTCCGTCACAGACAGAAGCTGATCCAACTCTGTCAGCATGGAGGAAACCGCCTGCAACGCATCCTCGGCGCCGTCGCCGTAGGCACGCAGCTCCATATAGGTATCCATCGCAAACAGACGGACGTCAAATGGCTGGCTGGCCGGAAGCTCTCCCTGATGCTGCGCAGATTCCGGAACGGACGCCGTATCTGACGGTTCCTCCACAATCTCAGTTGACGTTCCTGAGACTGTGGAGGGAGCGTCAAAACCGCAGCCGGCCAGCAGGAAGCAAAGCACCGTGACAAGCAAAAAAAATCTTTTCATGTAATCCCTCTTTTTGAGGGGCGTCCCATTCTCCGTGGGACGCCCCCCTGCTCTGCTAATCCAAATTTACGCGAATGGTCGCATAGTTGTCGCTGCTGATGGCGGCGGAGAAGACACCGTCCTCTCCGGCCTCGGCAATCGCGGCGGTATCCAGTGTGACCGTCTCAGCGAGCGCGCCGGTATAGGCCACGGTCCGCACCGCCGCCCGTCCGGAGCCGACGGTATAGGTCACGGTGAGAACCGGG
>CACXHI010000101.1 GCA_902767395.1 Oscillospiraceae bacterium | reverse complement strand
TGTCCTCTGTGCTGGACTCCTACGCCCCTCTCAAGGGCGAGATCGAGCGCCGCAAAACCGGCTCTCTGGTCGCCCATGAGACCGGCGAGACCACAGCCTACGGCATTGGCGGCGTGCAGGATCGCGGCACGATGTTTGTTACGCCGGGTGTTCCGGTCTACGCGGGCATGATCGTCGGCGCGTGCAACCGCAACGAGGATATGACCGTCAACGTCTGCAAGAAAAAGCAGCTCACCAATATGCGCGCCGCCGGCTCCGACGACGCGATTCGCCTGACCCCGCCGCGCGTGTTCTCGCTGGAGCAGTGTCTGGAATATCTGGCCGACGACGAGCTTCTGGAGGTCACCCCCCAGAACCTTCGGATGCGCAAGCGCATTCTCGACCACAGCCAGCGGATGCGCGAGCTGATGAAAAAGCGCTGAAAAAAATGACTGCCCCCGGACGACCTTCGCGCCGTCCGGGGGCAGTCTCATAGGGAAACTCAAGGAATGAAAAAACCTTGTGAATCCGTACCATTTATTCCTTGTTGTTCGTTCCTTGCTCTACCGTGGACGCCTCTGCCAGCGCGTCCATACCGACGCCTAAGGCAAGAGAAATCTTATAAAACGTCTCTACGGAGAAATTGTAGCGTGTCTTTTCACTCTCAATCTGACGGATAAAATCATGCGACAGGCCCACCGCTTCCGCCAACTGCGCGGAGGTCATACCCTTTTCCTTCCGGTAGCGTTTGATATTCCGTCGAATCACATCATATATGGATGTCTCCAGCCTGATTTCCTTCATCTGCATCACCTGACAAGATTATAGCCGGACGAAAGGAAAATGTATGTTAGGCGTTACCTCATAAGCTGCTTGATTTTTTTGAATTCCAATGGTATAATGTTGTTCGTAGATACCTAACAAATTTAGAAAGTCGAGATAAAACCTATGGAGCAATCCTATTTGATGGACACCATGTTCGATCTTTTGAATGAGAGCGACAATTTGGACGTGCAGGAAATAGAAGAAAATGAGCGTGCGGGAAGCTTTCTCCTGACGGCGGGAGACGGAACGAGAATCAAAATTCAATGTACATTGCTCAACTAAATTCTGATTTCTGAAAAAGACGAATAGCCTCTCCCAAGCGGGGGAGGCTATTTTCATTTGCCGTAAATAGGCTTGCAAACGGATCGGGGGGGCGCCTCGTCGTAGGGTGCGGCATCCTCGACGCACCGTGCCGCGTAACGAAACGCCCCGCCGGGTCATCGAGGACGCCGACCCCTACGGCGCAGGTGCGCATCGGCGGACGAGCAATGTTCGTCCCTACATTTCATTATTACCTGTTACTTATTACTTGTTACCTGTTCCTTCTGACGAACCGTTCCAACCGCGCCAGCGCGTCCTCGACGGCGGCGCGGGGACAGGCGAGGTTCATACGGAAGAAGCCCTCGCCGGAGGCGCCGTAGGCCGTTCCCGGCGTGACCCAGAGGCCGGTTTCGGCCCGCAGGCGGTCGGTGAAGTCCTTGACGTCGTTCGTGACGGCGGAAACGTCCACCCAGAGCAGATAGGTTGCCTCGCTCACTGCGGCCTTGACGTTGGGAAGATCCCGCGCCAGCGTGTCGCAGACCAGCCGCTTGTTCTGCCAGATATAGGCCCTGGCCTGATCCAGCCAGTCCCCGCCCGCGCGGAAGGCCGCAATCGCAGCCGGAGCGGCGAAGGTGTTGGGCTCTGCCACCTCGTCGGTGTTCAGCGCCCGCCACGCCTTGTGGCGCAGCACGGGGTCGGCGGCGTAGACGGCGGAGCTGTGCATTCCCGCCAGATTGAAGGTCTTGGTCGGGGCGATGCAGGTGACGGAAATCTGGCGGCAGGTCTCGTCCACGGCGGCAAAGGGGACGTAGCCCACGCCGGGGGCGGTCAGGTCACAGTGAATCTCATCGGAGATTACGGTGACGTGGTGCTTTTGGCACAGCGCGCCCACACGGGCCAGCTCCTCACGGCTCCAGATGCGCCCCACGGGGTTGTGGGGGTTGCAGAGGATCATCAGCGTGGTCTGGGGGTCCGCCAGCTTGGCTTCCAGATCGGCAAAATCCATCTCCCAGCGCGCCCCATCATAGCGGAAGGGACTTTCCAGCACCCGCGCGCCGTTGTTGATGATGGAGTTGAAGAAGATGTTGTACACCGGGGTCTGGATCAGGACGTTTTCATTCGGGGTCGTGAGCTTGCGCACCAGCGAGGAGATGGAGGCGACGACGCCGGTGGAGAAGATCAGGTTTTCCCGCTCCATCGTCAGGCCGTGGCGCTCCCGCCACCAGTCGAGATAGGCGTCGTACCAGTCCGCGCCCATGTCGTCGTAGCCGTAAATTCCATGATCCAGTCGCCGCTGGAGGGCGGCGCGAATCTCGGGCGCGGCCTCGAAGTCCATATCCGCGATCCACATGGGCAGCTCGTTTTCCTTGCAGTCCCACTTGTAGCACAGGCTCCCCCGGCGGCTGGGCGGGTTGTCAAAATTGTATTTTTGCATTACCGTCTCCACTCGGGGTGCTCATTTGTCTCGTCGACGTCCTTGCAGACGATCTTGGTCTTGCCGGGGTCGATGAAGTCCTTCTCCAGCACCAGCTCTCCGATGGCGGGGGCGGTGATGACGCCGGAGCTGGGGTTGAGCACGCTGTCGATCTTGGAGGTGATCTCCGCCTCCACGGTGGAATACTCAAAGGCCAGCGCGGTGTGGATCAGCTTGCAGTTGACCATCTTCAGATTCTCGATATAGCACATGCCCTGCAGGCTCTCGATGGTGCAGTTCACCAGCGTCAGGTTCTTCGCGTTCCAGCCCAGATACTCGCCGGAGATGAAGGAGTCGTAGACCGTGACGTTCTCGGTGTTCCAGAAGGCGTCCTTGGTCAGCAGGCGGGAATTGCGGATCACCATATTTTTGGCCCCGTCGAAGGAGTAGTTGCCGTCCAGCGTCAGACCGTCGATCTCCAAATCCTCACTGTTCATGCAGAAATAGGGGGCCCCGGCCGCGCTGACGTTCTTCATCTTGACGTTCTTGCAGGACCAGACGGTTTCGGTGGGGTTCGTGAACACCACGTCCTCCAGCGTCAGGCCGTTGCAGCGGCGGAAGTTCTTGGGCGCCTGAATAACGGCGTTTTTGACGCGGATGTTGTCGGTGTACCAGACGCCGGCGCGGGCCATTTCAAACCAGGTGCAGCCCTCCACGTCCACGTTCTTGCAGTACCACAGGGGGTACTTCCAGCGGAAGAGGTCCCCCCGCAGCTCCAGATCGTGGCACTCCTTGAGCGGCGATTCGCCCGCGTCAAACACAGAGTCCACAATGCGAACGTCATGCTCCCCGAACAGGGCGCGCTCGCCCGTAAAATAACCTTGCTTGAGTTCCTTCATGGTAGTTTCCTCCTTGGTTGATATGAAATTATGATCGGCTGCAACGCAGCCTTGTCCAGCTATTCTTGCTTCTCAAATCGCTCCGCAATCTGCGCGAGGTAGTCCCGGATCGGCAGACTCTGGGGACAGATGGACTCGCAGGCGCCGCAGCGGACGCAGTCCGAGGCCTTGCCGTGGTCCACGGTTAGCACCTTGCGGTAGTAGCGGTCCTGATTCCAGTCGTGAGTCTCATGCAGAAAATCCAGAGACTTGAACATCTCGGGAATCAAAATGCTCATGGGGCAGCCGTCCACACAGTAGCGGCAGCCGGTACAGCCCACCAGCTTGCGGCTGCGCAGATTGGCGCGAATCTTGTTCACTGCGTCCTGCTCGGCCTCGTTCAGCGGCATGGCATCGGCCATGAAGCGGACGTTTTCCTGCAGCTGCTCCAGCGCGCTCATGCCGGACAGGACCATGAAGACCTGTGCCGGGGCGGCGGCGTAGCGCAGGGCCAGCTCCGCGGGGGACTTCTCCACCGCGGAGCAGAAGGCCATTGCCTCCGCCGGGAGGTTCGTCAGCGTGCCGCCCTTGATCGGCTCCATGACGATGACAGGCTTGCAGTGCTTCGCACAGACCTCATAGACCCGGCGGGAATCCACCGCGTCGTCCCCGTCGTCGAGGTAGTTGAACTGAATCTGCACGACCTCGATCTCGGGATAGGTCTTCAAGATGTTCTCCAGGGTCTCCGCTGTGTCATGGAAGGAGATGCCGACGTGTCGGATCTTGCCTTCCGCCTTGAGCGCAAAGGCAGTCTCATAGGCGCGGCAGGCCTTGAAATGTTCAAAGTTCCGTGCATTCTGGGCGTGCATCAGATAGAAGTCAAAATACTCCACGCCGCAGGCCGCCAGCTGGCTTTCAAAGAACGGGCGGATCTCCGCCTCGGACCGGAAGTACGGCTCGGTGAGCTTATCCGTCAGCAGGAAGCGATCTCTGGGATAACGGGAGGTCAGCGCCGCCTTGAGCGTCGTCTCGCTCATACCGCTGTGATAGCCGTGGGCCGTGTCAAAGTAGTTGAAGCCCGCCTCCAGAAAGGCGTCCACCATCCGACAGACCTGCTCCCGGTCGATTTCTTCCCCCTTTTTGGGGAAGCGCATACAACCGAAGCCGAATTTGCCGTGAATTTCAGGAAAAAACCGGTTGGTCATTGCAATTCCTCCTCATCTTGTCGCTGTAAAAAATACGCCTGTGCTTCCTCCCGGTTGCGGAAGATTTCCTCCCGAAGCGCGTCGAGGGAGGGAAATTTCTGTTCGTCGCGCAGACGGCGGTAAAAATCCACCGTCAGCGCTCTGCCGTAGAGGTCGCCCTCGAAGCCGGAAAGCCAAGTTTCCACAGTGCGCTGACGTCCCTCCACGGTGGGCCGTGTGCCAACGTTGCACACGCCGATGAACGTCCGGGCCCTGCCCTCTTCCGTGTAGCGGCACACAGTGTGCGCCACGTCGCCCACGTTCTCCGGCCCGGAAACCGTCGCCCGCACGGCGTACACCCCGTCCTTCGGCAGCAGCAGCTCCGGCGGGGGAATCAGATTCGCCGTGGGGAAGCCCAGCGTATGACCCAGACGGCGACCGTGCCGCACGGTGCCCGACAGGGTATGCGGATGGCCGTAGAAGCGAAGGGCCTTCTCGGTCTGCCCAGCCGCAAGCAGCGTCTTGAGATAGGTCGAGGAGATAGTCACCCCGTCCAGAACGCGGGGGGGGAGCACGTCGCAGCCCAACCCGTGCGCGGCGCACCAGCACCGCAGAATCTCCGCCGTCCCCTGTCCCTTCCAGCCGAAGCGGTAGTCCCAGCCGCAGACCAGATGGGCAGCCCCGAAATCGCGGATCAGAGCGTCCAGAAAGGCGTCCCACGGCTGGCGCATAAACGCCTCGGTGAAGGGCAGCACCAGCACCTCGTCAATGCCGTAGAGGGAGCGGATCAGCCGCACGCGATCCGGCACGGCGGTCAGGAGTCTGCCGTCCTTGCCGGGGCTGCGATCAAAGGTCACAGCGGCGGCGCGCCAGCCGTTGGCCTCCGCCACTGCCGCCGTCCGGGCCAGCAGGTCGCCGTGCCCCAGATGCACCCCGTCAAAAAAACCGAGGGCGATCACGGAAGCGGCGCAGGAAGTCCTCCCCTGCGCGTCCGAGCAAAGCGGCGTCTTTCCTGTCTGATTCTCATGCGGCATTCCTATCACCTCGCGCTTTAGAGTATCATATTTCCCAAGTTTTTTCAATGCGATTTTGTAAAAAAGGTTGATTTTTCCCAACGCATCCTTTATACTCATCGTTACGGCAGCGTCCTGCCGCAATACAGACAGAGAGACACAGGAGTTGTAATTATGAAGATCAAAGCAGTCGTTCTCGCCGCCGGTAAGGGCACCCGCATGATGTCCGAGACCAATCATCTGCCCAAGGTTCTGCGTCAAGCCTGCGGAAAGCCCCTTCTGCACTACGTTTTGCAGGCGCTGGACTTCATCCCCCCGGAGAACACCGTCCTCGTCGGCGGTTACATGCGAGAGCTTGTCTTTGAGTCCTTCCCCAACTACCCTCACGCGGTTCAAGATCCCCAGCTTGGCACCGGTCACGCGGTCATGTGCGCCCGGGAGCATTTGAAGGACTTTGACGGTACTGTGCTGGTCTGCTACGGCGATATGCCGCTGCTGAAGAAGGAGGTCTATCAGGGCCTTTTAAACGCCCATGCCGCAAACGACGCCGCCTGCACCATGCTCTCCGGCACCTGCGAGGAGTATCTGCCCTATGGCCGCGTCCTGCGCGATGAGCACGGCGACTTTCTGCGCATCGTGGAGGACCGGGACTGCACGCCCGAGCAGAAGGCCATCCGGGAGCTGAACGTCGGCATTTACGCTTTCGACTGCAAGGCGCTGCTCGCCGGTCTGGACGAGGTTAAGGACAATAACGCCCAGCATGAGTATTATCTGACCGACGTTCCCGCCATCCTGCGCGCCCACGGTCAGCGGGTGGCAATCTATACCGAGGAGCTGAACGAGCAAATCCTCGGCGTCAACACCCCCGAGCAGCTTGCTCTGACGGAAAAGTATCTGCGGGGCGAATAACCGCGCCGCCCCCCGCCGGGACGGCACGTCAAAAATGTTCAACGTATCAACAGTTCCCATCAGAAGTTGAAGAGCTTTATGGATGGCTTCAACGGTGTTTCCGCAAAGTATCTGAACAACTGTCTCATTTGGTACAATTTCGTGAGACAGACCGGGAAGACCGATGCTGAAAACAAATTGTGGAGTGGACGTATGGGCGCACCTAAAGTCGCCATTTGTCCGAAATGCGGCGAAGTATCCATTTATCTTGAAGACGTCGAGCGATTGAGGAAATAGGCATCTAAAAAAGTATAGGCCGAGAACCTTGCCCGATATGGGTGAGGTTCTTTTTTGCCTTGCCATAAGTGATTCCTGCTAAAAAGCAACTATGAAATGTGACAGAGCCTTGCATAAAAAATTTTTTGCAAATCCGGAAAATAATGCTTGCTTTTTCCGTCAGACTGTGCTATTATACTTAAGCGCTGTGAAGCGTGGTATGCGCCGGTAGCTCAGTTGGATAGAGTGACTGGCTACGAACCAGTAGGTCGGGGGTTCGAGTCCCTTCCGGCGTACC
>CACXHI010000100.1 GCA_902767395.1 Oscillospiraceae bacterium | reverse complement strand
TACAGCCGGAGCTGGGAACGATGGAGGATCTGGAGGCCCTGTCCGACGCCTGCCGCACGGCGGGCATCTCGCTTGCCCTCGATTTTGTGATGAACCACACCAGCGAGGATCACGAGTGGGCCAAAGCCGCCCGTGCGGGGGACCCGGTGGCGCGGGCCCGGTACTTTTTCTACGAGAACTGGGACGTCCCCAACGAATTTGAAAAGACCGTGCCGCAGGTCTTCCCGACCACGGCGCCGGGCAGCTTTACCTATCTGGAGGACTGCGACCGGATCGTGATGACCTCCTTCTATCCCTATCAGTGGGATCTGAACTACGCGAACCCTATGGTGTTCAACGACATGACGGAAAACCTGCTCTACCTTGCCAACCGGGGCATGGACGTGATCCGTCTGGACGCCATTCCCTATATCTGGAAGGAGTTGGGGACCGACTGCCGGAATCTGCCGCAGGTACACACCCTGTCGCGGATGCTGCGGCTGGCCTGTGAGATTGTCTGCCCCGGCGTGCTGCTGCTGGGCGAAGTCGTGATGGAGCCGGCCAAGGTTGCGCCCTATTTCGGCACGCGGGAGAAGCCCGAGTGCCATCTGCTCTACAACGTGACCACGATGTGCTCGACGTGGAACTGTCTGGCCACCCGGGACGTGCGTCTGCTGCGCCGCCAGCTCGACCAGCTCAGCGCCCTGCCGAGGGAAGCAACCTTCCAGAACTACCTCCGCTGCCACGACGACGTCGGCTGGGGGCTGGATTACCGCTGGCTCGCCCGCTTCGGCGTGGAGGAGGTGGCCCACAAGAAATATCTGAACGACTGGTTCACCGGGAAATGGCCCGGAAGCTGGGCGCGCGGCGAGCTGTACAACGACGATCCCCGTCTGGGGGATGCGCGGCTGTGCGGCACCACCGCCTCGCTGTGCGGCATGGAGGTGGAGCCGGAGCTGGCCTTCCGCGCCGTGCGGATGCTCCATGCGTGGATGCTGACCCAGAGCGGGATTCCCGTCCTCTACAGCGGCGACGAGATTGCCCAGCTGAACGATACCACCTATCACGACGACCCGGACAAGCGCGACGACAGCCGCTATCTCCATCGGGGTGCTTTTGACTGGACGCTGGCGGAGAAGCGCCGCGACCCGGATACGATGCAGGGACGGGTCTTCTCCACGCTGCGCCGGTTGGAACGCATTCGAGCCGCGCAGAGCGTGTTCTGCGCGGACGCCGCCTTCTGCGGCGTGGACACCGGCTCCAATCAGGTGCTCGGCGTCTGCCGCGTCCGGGGCCGTGACCGCCTGATCGCCCTGTTCAACTTCTCGGAGCGGGCGCAGACCATCCGCATGGCGGAGCGGGATCTGACCGATCTGGTGACCGGCCGGCCCATGGATCTGACTGCGCTGGCGCTGCCCGCCTACGGCTTTGTCTGGGCGCTGCACAAGGAGTGAGAGTCTTATGACCATGAAGGAGCTGGCAAAGCTGGCAGGGGTCTCCCCGGCAGCCGTCAGCCGCTATCTCAACGGCGGTTCCCTCAGCGAGGAAAAGCGGGAAATCATTCGTTCCGTCATTGAAAAGACCGGCTATCAGCCGGACCCGGCGGCCCAGATGCTCCGCACCCGCAGCACCGATATCGTCGGGCTGATCGTCCCCAAGCTGGACTCCGAGTCCGTCTCCCGGCTGGCCGCCGGGGCCTCGGAGGTGCTGGCGGCGGAGGGCTATTTCTGCCAGCTCGCCGTGTCGCTCAACGACCCGGCGCGGGAGCTGGCCTTTCTCCAGCTTCTCCAGAGCCGGTCCGTGGCGGGCGTGATCCTCATGGGAACGGTCCTGACCCCGGCGCTGGAGCGCTTTCTGCACGCCACGCCCATGCCCGTGGTCGTGGCGGGGCAGTCCTATCCCGGCCTGCCCTGCGTCTATCACGACGACTACGGCGCTGCGCTGGCGCTCACCCGGCTGGTGCTGGCAAGCGGCAGAAGGAGCCTGACCTACATCGGCGCGACGGAGCAGGATCTGGCCGCCGGGCGCGCCAGACGGCAGGGCGTGCAGGACGGGCTGCGCGAGGCAGGGCTGGACCCGGAGCTTCCCATGGAAATCAGCAGCTTCGAGGTGGAGGGCGGGCAGGCCGCGATGGAGCGGCTTCTGGCCCGCGTGCCGACGCTGGACGCCGTGCTCTGTGCCACCGACCGCATGGCCTTCGGCGCGATGACCGCCCTGCGCCGCGCAGGCAAACGCCTGCCGGAGCAGGTCAGCGTCACCGGAATGGGCGACAGCTGGGCCTGCGAGCAGATCGAGCCGAATCTGACCACCGCGCATTTCTATTACAAGACCTGCGGCGAAACCGCCGCCCGCCTGCTGATCGAGCGGATGGGCGAGCGCCGAGGCGCCGCCCCCGTCCGGCAGACCATGCTGGGCTATACGATCCGGCAGAGAGACAGCGTTTCACCGAAGAAAGGATGTGCCTGCGATGAAGGAATGGACCCGTGAGGAGCGATACCGGGCGCTGCAGAATCCCGAGGAGATTCGGGGTCTCCACGAACGGATCAAGACCTCCGCTTACCGGCAGACCTACCACGTTCAGCCCGTAACGGGCCTGTCCAGCGACCCCAACGGCTTTGCCCTGCATCAGGGCAAGTGGCACCTGTGCTATCAGTGGTGTCCCTGGGGCGCGGTCCACGGACTGAAATACTGGTATCACGTAACCAGCCCGGATCTGCTTCACTGGACCAACGAGGGCATCGGGCTGGCCCCCGACCGCGACTATGACAACAAGGGCGCGCATTCCGGCAGCGCGATTTCCGTGGGCGACGCCCTGTACTTCTACTACACCGGCAACCACCGCGACGAAAACTGGGTGCGCACTCCGTGGACCTGCGCCGCCGTTTTGAACGCGGAGGGCAGGCTGGAAAAGCTGGACGCGCCCCTGTTCGGTCCCCGCGCCGATCACTCCGAGCACCAGCGCGACCCCAAGGTGGTCTGGAACGCCGAGCAGCAGAGGTATTACATCTTCCTCGGCGCCCAGACCCTCGACAAGCGCGGCTGCGTGCTGGTCTATGAGTCCGCGCAGCCCCTGTCCGGCTGGCGCTTCGCCGGAGAGCTGAAGGTCCCCGGCTATGAGGCCTTCGGCGGCATGTGGGAATGCCCCTATATCACCCGCATCGGGGGAAAGGATCTGCTGATCTTCTCCCCGCAGTACACCACCCTGCCGGGCCGTGGCAACAGCACGAACCACAACGTCTATCTGCTCGGTACGATGGACTATGAAGCCCTGACCTTCACTCCCGACGGGCCGTACCGTTTCCTCGACTACGGCTTCGACTTCTACGCCGCGCAGGGCGCGGCGAACGTGGGGGACCCGGAAAAGGCCATCCTGATCGCATGGATCGGTCTGCCCGACAACCACTACCCCACCGAGGCCGAGGACTGGGAGGGCAGCATGAGCCTGCCCCGGGAGCTGCGCGTCGTGGGCGGCAGACTGGTTCAGACCCCGATTCAGGGGGTCGAGCGGCTCCGCACGGCGGAGCTGGCGGACGACGGGCGGCTCCCCGCCGCCTGCGAGCTGGAGATTGCCGTTCCCGCCGGGGATTTCGACCTTGCGCTCTTTGCGCGGGCGGACGGCACGGGCGGCCTGACGCTGCACTATGACGCGGCCTCCCGCGTCTGCACGGTGGATCGCAGAGCCATGGCGAAGCGCTTCAACCAAGCCGTCTTCGAGGTGCTGGACGTGCCGCTGGAGACGCCGCTGCGCAAGCTCCGCGTCTTCATCGACCGCAGCTCGACGGAGTTCTTCTTCAACGACGGCGAGGCTGCCTTCACCACCCACAGCTATCCCGAGGCCGACGAGCACCGCTTTAACCACAGCCCCGCCGAGGTGAAGCTCTGGACGTTGGAGACGTCGGTGCGGGACGACTTCGTCGTATGAAGGGAGGGTTCCATAAACCATGAAAAAAGTCTTTGCCTCCGATTTTGACGGCACGATGTACTTCTACAAGGCCGACGTGAAGCTGCCGCCGGAGAACGTGGAGATGATCCGCCGCTATCAGGCTGCGGGCAACGTGTTCGGCCTGTGTACCGGACGGCAGGTGGGCGGTCTGACCCCCTTCCTCAAGGGGCTGGTGGAGCCGGACTTTTACGTC
Source organism: Oscillospiraceae bacterium (assembly GCA_902767395.1). Lineage (GTDB taxonomy): Bacteria > Bacillota > Clostridia > Oscillospirales > Oscillospiraceae > JAFRPC01. The sequence goes on along the minus strand of CACXHI010000100.1, from coordinate 7,441 downwards.
ACCTCCACCGGCGCAAACATCGTGGATCGGCATTTTCAGCCGATTTTTAAGCGCGGCGTGGACCGGGACGTGGCGGACGCCATCGTGCGGGAGTTCCGCCCGCGCGGCCACCGCATGACGCTGGACGTGGAGGGCGACGTCTGCGTGTTCGCCAAGATGGACTATCCCGGCTTCTATTACGTGATCTCCGACGTGGCGGACGCGCCCGAGGGGCTGATCCATCAGGTCAGCATCCACGCCGAAAGCCCGGACGAGGCAGCCCAAATCAGCGCTTGGATCAACGAGCGCTTCGGTGGGCGCGTCAACGCCTTCCAGAATGTGCAGGAGGTGGACGTTGCGCCGCTGGGCTGCACCAAGGGCAAGGGCGTGCTGCTTCTGCGGGACTATATGCGCCGGCAGTATGGGGCTGTCAAGCTCTACGGGATCGGGGACTCCATCAACGATCTGCCGCTGTTGGAGGCCGCCGACGTGAGCTACACCTTCCCCTACGCCCCCAAATCCGTGCAGGCTCAGGCCGATCACGTCGTTCCCACCATCGTAGACGCCCTGCTCCACAGCATGAACGACTGACCGGCCCCCATGCGGCGCCGCTGCCCACCGTAGTGGCCGCTGACCACATCGGCCAGAACGTTGCAGAGATCGAATGCGTTCCGTTGACGGAAGCAGAGGCCGCTGTGGTCAGCGGCCTCTACGGAGGACGTACCCATGATGCTATATTCCTTACAAGCAGCCCGTGACTATGAGGCCAAGGCCGGGGCGGAAATCGCGACGGGGCTTCGCCCCGGATTTCATCTCTCCGCACGGGCGGGCTGGATGAACGATCCCAACGGCTTCAGCTATTATCAGGGACTCTATCATCTCTTTTATCAATACCACCCCTACGACTCCCACTGGGGGCCGATGCACTGGGGCCACGCGACGAGCCGGGATCTGCTCCACTGGTCCTATCTCCCCGCGGCCCTCGCGCCCGATCAGCCCTATGACGGCGCGGGCTGCTTCTCCGGCACGGCCGTCGCCCTGCCGGACGGACGGCATCTGCTGGCCTATACCGGCGTGCGGGAGGAGCGCGGCCCCGACGGGGTGCTCCGCCAGATCCAGACGCAGAATCTGGCCTTTGGGGACGGGCTGGACTACGAAAAATACCCCGGCAACCCGATCCTCTCGGAAAAAGACCTCCCGGCGGACTGCAGCGTTGCCAACTTCCGGGACCCGAAGCTCTGGCGTCTGGCGGACGGAAGCTACCGTCTGCTGGCGGCGGCGGAGCGGCGCGGGGCGGGCGGCGTGCTGCTGCTCTATCGGAGCGTGGATCTGGTCCACTGGGCGTTGGTTTCGACCCCGGCGGAGAACCGCAACCGCCTCGGTCTGATGTGGGAGTGCCCCGACCTCTTCCGGCTGGACGGAACCGATGTGATTCTGCTCAGCGCGCAGGATATGCTCCCCAAGGGCTTTGAGTACCACAACGGCAACGGCAGCGTGGTGCTGCTGGGGCGCTTCGACCCGGAAACCGGGGTCTTCGACGAGCAGAGCGACCACGCGCTGGACTACGGCATCGACTTCTATGCGCCGCAGACCGTCCAAACCCCCGACGGACGGCGCGTGATGATCGGCTGGCTCCAAAACTGGGATACCTGCAACCAGCACTTCCTCCACTCCCCGTGGTTCGGGCAGATGAGCCTGCCCCGGGAGCTTTCCGTGCGGAACGGGATTCTCTACCAGCGGCCCATCCGGGAGCTGGAGGCCCTGCGGGGCGAGAAGCAGTGCTTTGACGGCCTGCGGCTGGAAAACGAGGTACGCACGCTGCCCGGTCTGCGGGGCCGGATGCTTGATCTGGAGCTGGAGCTGCGCCCCGCCGGGCCGCTCTATCAGCGCTTTGCCATTCGCTTCGCTCAGGACGCGGCCTGCCACACCGGCGTCAGCTTCCGGCCCTATGAGTCGGTTTTGAAGCTGGATCGGAAGTTTTCCGGCTCCCGCCGCGCCATAATCCACCAGCGCCGCGCCAAGGTGCGGCATGAGAACGGCGCGCTCCGGCTGCGTCTGATTCTGGATCGCTACAGCGCGGAGGTCTTCGTCAACGACGGCGAAAAGGTGCTCTCGATGGCGGTGGATACCCCCATCTCCGCCGACGGCCTTTCCTTCCTCGCAGACGGCGCGGTGGCGCTTTCCGTCACGGCGTACAGATTGAACCCGTGACAAACGCATTTTTCAATTTTCAGTTTCAAGTTGACGGATTTGTTCCACAAGAGATGGAACAAATCAGGCTTCTTCTCAGCCCCCGGCAGTTTTCACCGTAATTTTCAGCCCCGGCTGAAAAAATAATGAAAAGGAGAGTTTACTTATGGCACTCGATTACCGGAAATGCGCGGAAGAGATCTTTGCCTGTCTCGGCGGCAAGGATAACATCATCAGCGCGGCCCACTGTGCCACCCGTCTGCGTCTGGTCATTGCCGACAACAGCAAGGTGCAATCCAAGGCGCTCGAGGACGTGGAGGGCGTCAAGGGCATGTTTGAATCCAACGGTCAGCTTCAGCTGATCATCGGCACGGGCACCGTCAACAAGGTTTATGACGAATTCCTTGCCGTCACCGGCCTCACCGCCGCCACCAAGGCGGAGGTCAAGGAGGCCGCCGCCTCCAAGATGCCGTGGTGGAAGAAGGTCCTTAAGACCCCCGGCGACATTTTTGTTCCCATCCTGCCCGCCATCGTGGCCTCCGGCCTGATGATGGGTCTCGTTGAGGCCCTCGGCAAAGCCATCCCCAGCTTCGGCGGAACCGCGTGGTTCGCCTTCCTCGATCTGATCGCAAACACCGCTTTTGTCTGCCTGCCTGTTCTCGTTGCCATTTCCGCTGCCCGGGTCTTCGGCGGCAACGTCTTCCTCGGCGCCGTCATCGGCTTTATGATGATCCACCCCGCCCTGATGAACGCATGGAGCGTCACGCCCACCAACCAGCCGGCGGTTTGGAACCTCTTTGGCGACCTCTCCAAGATTCCCGTGCTGTCCTTCTTCTTTGACGTGAAGCAGGTCGGTTATCAAGGCCACGTTATCCCAATTATACTGTCCGTCCTGCTGATGAGCACGGTGGAGAAGAAGCTCCACAAGGTCGTCCCCGAGATGATCGACCTCTTTGTGACGCCGCTGGTTACGGTCATGGTCACTGCTTTCGTGACCTTCACCGTCATCGGCCCCATCTTCTCCATTCTGGAGACTTGGGTTCTGTCCGGCGCGGAGTGGCTGGTCACCAAGACCGGCGGCATTGGCGCAATGGCGATGGGCGCCCTCTATCCGTGGACCGTGGTCATGGGCCTGCACCATATGTACAACGTCATTGAGGCCGGTATGCTGGCTGCTGGCGGCTACAACATCTGGATGCCCATTGCCTCCTCCGCCAACTTTGCTCAGTTCGGCGCCTGCCTTGCGGTCTTCTTCATTGCCAGGAACCGCAAGACCAAGGCGGTCGCTCTGCCCGCCTCCCTGTCCGCCTCTCTGGGCATTACCGAGCCCGCCATCTTCGGTATCAACTTCCGCTTCATGAAGCCCTTTATTGCGGCTGTCATCGGCGGCGCAGTAGCCTCCCTCTTCGGCGCGCTGATTAAGGTAGACGTCAAGGGCGTTTCCTCTCCCCTCGGCGCGACCTCCTACGGCGTGACCGGAATTCCCGGCCTGCTGATCATCAACAACATCCTTGTCTACGCAATTCAGATGCTGATCGCCTGCGGCGTGGCCTTCGTGCTGACCTTCGTGCTGTGGAAGGAAGAGAAGCCTGAAGAGAAGGCTGCGACGAATGCGCCTGCCAAGGCCCTGCCCACCGCCTCCGTCATCCGCATCCCCGGCGCGAACGTCATCCAGCCCGTCCCCGGCAAGGTGATTGCCCGGGAAAGCATCCCCGACGAAACCTTCGCCACCGGCGTTCTGGGCGACGGCGTGGGCATTGACCCCAGCGAGGGCGTGGTCTACGCCCCCTTCGACGGCGAAATCTCCAACATCTTCGACACCAACCATGCCGTCTCCATCGAGGGCAAGGGCATGGAGCTTCTGATCCACGTGGGCGTGGACACCGTCAACATGAAGGGCGACGGCTTCCGCGGCTTCGTCCATGAGGGCGATCAGGTCAAGGCCGGCCAGAAGCTGATCGAGTTCGACATCGAGAAGATCAAGAAGGCGGGCTTCAGCCCCGTCACCGCCGTTCTGCTCACCAACTCCGACGATCTGGAGGGCGTGGAGGTCGGCGTCAAGTAAGCCGCCTCTCCGTTCTCCCGCAGGGAGAATGCCAACCAGCAAAACCGGGAAGCCAGACGGCTTCCCGGTTTTGCTGTGCTGAGAATCAGTCCGTGAGGTTTTCCCACTGGTTCCGGCTGGTTTTGACGTAGAAGCTCTCATCCTCCAGACAGTAAAGCACGCTGCCGGGATCAAAGTCCTCCGTCCGGGGAAGGGCGAGATCCTCCCGCGTCTCCACAACCGCCTCGTAGGTTCCGCAAAGACGGCTGCGCAGGGTATCGCCCTCCTGCGGAACGTGGATCACGCGACCCTCCCCTTTGAGCTCCGCTCTGATGATTGCCATGTTGTAAACTCCTTTCTGTAAGAATCTTGGTAAGATACTTCTCGGACAAAAAAAGAACCGCCGCCCGCATTCTCTTGTTATTATACCACAAAAGCAGGAAAAAAGCAAGTGGTATCAAAAGAAAATATCTTTTTGAGATACTGCAACGGGGACGGGTGGAAAAATGTGCGCCGGCACAAAATTCCCCGTTGTTTTTTGGCCCAAAATCGAATACAATAGAGGCATCCAAAATCAGGAGGTGGACTGCGTTGGACCGACAGAGAACCATTGTCCGTGCCAGCGTCATCGGCATCATTGCCAACGTCCTGCTTGCAGGCTTCAAGGCCGTGGTTGGCCTGCTTTCCAATTCCATCGCCATTGTGCTCGATGCGGTAAACAACCTTTCCGACGCGCTTTCCTCGGTCATCACCATCATCGGCACTCGGATTGCCGGGAAGAAGCCGGACAAACAGCATCCCTATGGGCACGGACGGGCGGAGTATCTGACCGCCGCCATTATCGCGGTCATCGTCCTCTATGCCGGCGTCACCTCGCTGGTGGAGTCGGTGAAGAAGATTCTCCACCCCGAAACCCCGGACTACAGCACGGCGGCGCTGATTATCGTGGCCGTGGCGGTGGCGGTGAAGCTGGGGTTGAGCCGCTTCGTGACGCAAACCGGCCGGCGGGTCAACTCCGACGCGCTGGCGGCCTCGGGCGAGGACGCACGCAACGACGCGGTGATCTCCGCCGCCACCCTGCTCGCCGCCCTGCTCTATCTGCTCTGGAAAATCTCTCTGGAGGCATGGCTGGGCGCGGTGATTTCGCTGGTCATCCTGAAATCCGGCTATGATATGCTCCGGCAGACCATCTCCCGCATCCTCGGGGAGCGGATCGACGAGGAGCTGGCAAGAAGCGTCAAGGCTGCGGTGCTGGGCTTCGAGGCGGTTGGCGGGGCCTACGATCTGATTCTGCACAGCTACGGCCCCGATCTCTACATGGGCTCGCTCCATATCGAGGTGGCGGATACGATGACAATGGCGGAGCTGGATCAGTTGGAGCGCGACGTCACCGACCGGGTGCTGGAGGCGACCGGGGTGATTCTGACGGGCATCAGCATCTACAGCGTCAACACCACCGACGATCAGATTGCCCACGTCCGCGAAGATATCCGCCGCCGGGTCATGTCCTACCCCAACGTGCTGCAAATGCACGGCTTCCACATGCACGACGATGAGATTCGGTTCGACGTGGTGGTCGGCTTCGAGGCCGAGGATCGGAAGGCCCTGTTTGAACGCCTTTGCGATGAGATTCGCGCTGCCTACCCGCAGTATCAGATTTACATGACCATGGACAGCGATATGAGCGACTGAATTCCTGACAGGAGCATCCCATGAAGCTGAAAAAAACCGTCTATCTGGCGCTTTTGACGGCGATTTCCCTGATTCTGTTTGTGCTGGAGAATCAGATTCCCGCGCCGATCCCCGTGCCTGGGGTCAAGCTGGGGCTGGGCAACGTCGTCGTGGTCGCCGTGCTCTTTCTCTACGGCAGGTGGGAGGCGCTGGCAGTGCTGCTGGTCAAAATTCCCCTCTCCGCCATTCTCACCGGGAATCTCGGCGCGCTGGCCTATTCGCTCTCCGGCGGTCTGCTGAGCTGGGGCGGGATGTGTCTGCTCAAGGGGCTGCTCTCGACCCGACAGCTCTGGGTGGCCTCGGTGCTGGGCGCCATGCTGCACAATCTGGGCCAGCTTCTGGCGGCCATCGCCATCGCCGCCACGCCGGGGCTGATTGCCTACCTCCCGGTGCTGCTGCTCTCGGCAATGATTACCGGCTTTTTCACCGGCATCGCGGCGCAGGCCGCGGTGAACCGGATGCACAAGAAAAAATAAACAAGATGGAGGAACCGACATGAACAAGGAATGGGATCTTTCCCCGCTCTACGCGGGCTTTGACACCCCGAAATTTCAGGACGATTTGAAGGCCGTGACGGCGCTGGTGAGGGAATACAACGCCTTTGCCGCCGCGCTGCCCGCAGCCGGACGCGGCGAGGCCATCCACCGCGCGCTGGAGCTTCAGGAGCGGCTGACCAAGCTGGCCATGCCGATGTTTGAATACGCCAGCCTGCGCAGCGCCGTCAACACGTCCGACAACGAGGCGCTCGACACCATGAGCCGCCTGCAAAAGCTCCTGTCCGACACCAGCGCCGCCGACGCCGCCATCCGCGCCTACGTGGGCAAGACCGACGAGCTGGAAGCGCTGATTGCCGCCGACCCCTTCCTCGGGGACTACGCCTATCTGCTGCGCCAGATGAAGGACGACGCCAAATACGTGCTCGACGAGAAGGTGGAGGAGGCCCTTGCCAAGATGAACCTCTCCGGCGGCGCGGCGTGGGAGAATCTCCAGTCCTACCTGACCTCCACCGTGGAGGCCGAGTATCGTGGGCAGCGGATGAACCTCTCCGCCGTGCGGAATCTGGCCTACGACCCCGACCCCGCCGTGCGCAAGGACGCCTACGACGCGGAAATTGCCTGCTACGACAAGATCAAGGACGGCGTCTGCTTCGCCCTGAACTCCCTCAAGCAGCAGGTCACTACAGAGTGCGAGCTGCGCAAGGGCGGCTCGCCGCTGGAAATGACCCTCCGCGCCAGCCGCATGAAGCGGCCCACCCTCGACGCGATGATTCAGGCCATCGAGGAGTATCTGCCCGTGTTCTGGAAGTATCTGCGCGCCAAGGCCAAGAAGCTTGGCTACGAGGGCGGCCTGAAATGGTGGGATCTCTTCGCCCCGATGGGCAAGAACACCGCAACCTACACCGTCGAGGAGGCCAGACAATACCTGATCGAGCACTTCCGTCCCTTCGCTCCCGATATGGCCGAGATGATGGAGCGGGCCTTTGACGAGGCGTGGATC
>CACXHI010000099.1 GCA_902767395.1 Oscillospiraceae bacterium | reverse complement strand
GAGTTTCTGTCCAAGGCCGACCTGAGGAAGGCGGGCTTTGACGACGCTGTGATCGCGGAAGCCACCGGCTACGCCGAGACCGAGGACGAGAACGTGCTCGCCGCCCGCGCCCTCTTCAAGGTGCGCATGGACGCCCACAAGAAGGAGACCGATGCCGAGGCCGAGAAAGTCAAGGCGGTCGGCGGCCTCTTCATCCTCGGCACCGAGCGCCACGAGTCCCGCCGAATCGACAACCAGCTCCGCGGCCGTTCCGGCCGACAGGGCGACCCCGGCGAGAGCCGCTTCTACCTGTCCCTGCAGGACGACGTGATGCGGCTGTTCGGCTCCGAGCGGATCATGAATCTCATGGAGACCCTCGGCCTCGACGAGGATACGCCCATCGACAAAAAGATGCTTTCCGGCGCGATTGAAAACGCCCAGAAGACCGTCGAGAGCCGCAACTATCAGGCCCGGAAAAACGTACTTGAGTACGACGACGTGATGAACACCCAGCGGAAGGTCATCTACGAGCAGAGAATGCAGGTGCTCAACGGCGAGGATATGCAGAAGAACGTCGAGTCCATGATGCGCTACGTGGTGGACACCGAGGTGGAGGACAGCTTCGGGCCGAACAACTACGTGGAGGACGCCGCCCAGCTTCAGGAGCTGGTTTCCCGCTTCGAGGGCAAGTACTTCGCCCCCGGCGCGTGGAACCCCGACCGGGAGGAGATCGACAAGCTGGAGAAGGGCGACGTCAAGGAGCGCCTGCTTGCGCTCATGCAGGAGACCTACGCCCGCAAAGAGGCCGAGTACGGCGCGCCCACCATGCGTGAGCTGGAGCGGGTTATCACGCTGCGCGTCGTGGACGAATACTGGATGGACAACATCGACGCCATGACCGATCTGCGGCAGGGCATCTCCCTGCGCTCCTACGGACAGGTGGACCCCGTTGTGGAATACAAGCGCGAGGGCTATGCGATGTTCGAGGGCATGATCAACGCGATCAAGGAGGAGACGGTGCGCCGCCTGTTCGCCGTCCGCATCCGCAGCGACAAGGACATGGAGCGCAAGCAGGTTGCCACCGTCACCGGCACCGGCGGCGGGGATCAGACCGTCAAGCGCCAGCCCGTGCGCAAGGTCAAGATCGGCCCCAACGACCCCTGCCCCTGCGGCAGCGGCCTGAAATACAAGAAGTGCTGCCGGGATAAGGATCTGGGCAGAGCAAATTAACCGCGAGACGGCTCGCAGCTGTCCGCCGGACCTGTTTTTGATGGCTGGAGGCTTCCATGTTTCAAACCCACACCCCACCCGAGTATCTGACCTCCGACGTCATGACCGGGAACGTCGTCCACTGCTTTTCCACACGGCGCGGCGGCGTCTCTGTCGGACGTCTGGCCTCTTTGAACCTCGGTGTTCATCGGGGCGACGACTGGAATAACGTCTATGAGAACTACCGCAGGCTCGGCGCGGCCGTGGGCTTTACGCCCGAGCAGACGGTCTTCACCCGCCAGACTCACACCGACGCCGTCGCCCGGGTGGGCGCGGCGGATCGGGGCGTCGGCCTCTTTCGGGAGGTCGAGCCGGAGCGGGACGGCATTTACACCAATGAACCGGGCGTCGCGCTGGTCTGCTTTTCCGCCGACTGTACGCCCATCCTGCTTCACGATCCCGTCCGCCATGCCGTCGCCGCAGTACACGCGGGCTGGCGGGGAACGGCCCTCGGCATTGCCATGCGCTGCGTGGAGGCGATGGGACGCGACTTCGGCACCGATCCGGCGGACATAGAGGCTGCGATTGGCCCGTGCATCGGCCCGTGCTGCTTTGAGACAGATCGCAACGTCCCGGAGGCAATGCTGGCCTCTCTCGGAGAGGAGGCGGCACGGTACATCCGCTTCGCCCCGCAGAGCGCGGGCGCGGCGGCAGGGGAGAAGTTCTTCCCCGATCTCAAGCAGCTCAATGCCCTCTGGCTGCGCCGCGCGGGGGTGCGCAGGATCGACGTGTCCTGCGACTGTACCCGCTGCCAGCCGGAGCGCTTCTGGTCCCACCGTGTCACCGGACAGGCCCGGGGCTCACTGGCGGCCGTGATTATGCTGCGGCAGTGACCCTGCACCGAAATACGACATACAGGAGGCGATCTCCCTGAAACGCCTGCTTCCCGTTCTGCTTCTGCTCTGTCTGCTCGTCGGCTGCGCCGTGCGCCCCGCTGAGGAGACGACTACCGAGCCGGAGCAGACCCAAACGCACGAATTCAACCTGAATCAACAGACGCACCAGACGCCCAAGGGCTTCGGTCTGGCCTACGTGGAGGAATACGGCTTCAATCCCTATGCCTGCACCTGCATCACGAACCGCCCGGTATTCTCGCTGGTGTACGAGAGCCTGTTCGTGCTGAACAACCGTTACCAGCCTGAGCCGGTGCTCTGTGACCGCTTTGCGGTCTCCGAGGACGGAAAGACCTGCCTGCTCACCCTCTGTGAGGGGGTGACCTTCTCCGACGGCACGGCGCTGACCGCGCGGGACGTGGTGGCCTCGCTCGAGGCGTCGCGCGATTCCGCCTATTACGGCAGCCGCTTCTCCAAGGTGGAGCGGTTCACCGCCCGCGACGAGCGCACGGTGGAGATTACGCTTTTCAAGGCCTATGAGAATCTGCCGTTGCTGCTGGACGTGCCAATCGTCAAGGCCGGAACCGTTGCCGCCGAGCGCCCGCTCGGCACCGGACCCTACGCCTTCTCGGAGGAGGGGGGACGCCTCTGCCTGCGCCGGAACCGGGCTTGGTGGCAGAACAACCGCGCGCCCGTGGAGTACGATACGATCCTGCTCACCGCCGCAAAGGACCCCACCGCCGTCCGGGACAGCTTTGAGTTCGGAGAAACCGCTCTGGTATGCGTCGATCTGAACGCGCCGAACGCCGTGGGCTATCGCTGCGATTATGAGCTCTGGGACTGCCCCACCACGTCGATGCAGTATCTGGGCTTTAATCTCAACAGCGGGGTTTTTTACAAGCGCGAGCTGCGTGCCGCCGTCACCCATCTGATCGACCGCGAGGCGCTGATTGCCGCCGTTTATAAGGGCTTTGGGGAGGCCGCCTGCCTGCCCTGCCCGCCCGCCAGTCCGCTCTACGATCAGGAGCTGGCGCAGAATTACGGCTATGCCCCGGAGACCTTCGGCGCCGTGCTTCGCGGGGCCGCCGTTTCGGCGGATGATACGGCGACTCTGCTGGTCAGTGCCGCCGATCCGAGCCGGACGGATCTGGCCCGCAGGATTGCGGAGACACTGACGCAGGCCGGCCTTCGCACTGCGGTCAAATCCGTGGACGAGGAGACCTACCGCAATCGCCTGAGCGCGGGGCAGTTTGACCTGTTCATCGGGGAGGTGCGGCTTTCCGGCAGCTTGGATCTGACGGAGTTTTTCCGCGCCTACGGCAGCCTGTGCTACGGCGGAATTCGGAGCGCCAATATGGAGCAGCTCTGCGACAATGCCTTGGAGAATTCCGGCAACTGCTACGACCTCTATCGCGGGGTCATGGATAACGGTTTTTTCTGCCCCCTGATGTTCAAATCCTGCGCCGTAATGGCAAACCGGGGCGTCGTAGGAAGCCTCCAGCCAGCCGTGGATTACGTTTTCCACGTTCCCGGCGGCCGCAGCCTGTCGGATGCTGCCGTTCCCTATGAGGAAATGACCGGAGCGGAGACGGGGGTTCCGAACGACGCAGAGAATCCAACAACTACGGAGGAAAACGAACCATGAGCTATGCCGATCAAGTCTATATCGAGACCTGTAAACGCATCTTGTCGGAGGGCGTCCGGGACGACGCGCTTCCCGTCCGGCCCCATTGGGAGGACGGCACGCCCGCCCACACCGTCAAGCTGTTCGGCGTGGTGAACCGCTATGATCTGCGCAAGGAGTTTCCGCTGATGACTCTGCGCCGGACGTATTGGAAGTCTGCGCTGGACGAGCTGCTTTGGATCTGGCAGAAGAAGTCCAACCGCGTTGCGGAGCTGGGCAGCCACGTCTGGGACGCTTGGGCCGATGAAAACGGCACGATCGGCAAGGCCTATGGCTATCAGCTCGGCCTGAAGCACCACTATCCAGAGGGCGATTTCGATCAGGTGGATCGTGTGCTCTATGATCTGAAGCACAATCCCCAGAGCCGCCGCATCCTGACCAGCATCTATAACTTTGCCGATCTGAGCGAAATGCGCCTCTATCCCTGCGCCTACTCCATGACCTTCAACGTCAGCGGAAACGTTCTCAACGCCATCTTGAATCAGCGCTCACAGGACATGCTTGCCGCCAATAACTGGAACGTGGTGCAGTATGCGGCACTGCTGATGATGTTTGCGCAGGTGTCCGGGCTTGTTCCCGGTGAGCTGGTCCACGTCATTGCCGACTGTCATATCTATGATCGGCATATCCCGCTGGTGGAGCAGATGCTTTCGCGTGATCCGTTCGACGCGCCGGAAGTGACCCTCGATCCTGCCGTGACCGATTTTTACGCCTTTACCAAGGACAGCCTTCGCGTGGAAAACTATCAGTACCATCCCTTTCCGAATACCATTCCCATTGCCATATAGGAGAAAACTGCATGAACGCAATCGTAAACGTCACCCCCAACTGGGGGATTGGGAAGAACGGGAAGCTGCTGGTTTCGATTCCCTCGGACCTGCACCGCTTCCGCGAGCTGACCGTTCATAAGACCGTCATCTACGGCCGCAAGACGCTGGAGACCTTCCCCGGCGCACGTCCGCTGCGAGATCGGGAAAATATCATCCTGACCCGCGACCCGGCGTTCACCGCCGAGGACGCCCTCATCTGCCACGATCTCGACGAGCTGAAAAGCGTCCTGCGGGATCGCTATAGCGAAAATCTCTGGGTCATCGGGGGAGAGAGCGTCTATAAGCTGCTGGTTCCCCATTGTGAGAAGGCCTATGTCACCTTCAGCTACACCGACCTCAAGGCGGACAAGTTCTTCCCGAATCTGAACCGGAATGAAAACTGGTACGTCACCTCCATTCAGCCCACGCAGATCGAGGGACGGACCCCCTTCCGCTTTGTGGAATACACCAATACCAAGCCCCTGCCCTTGTAAACATTCACGATCTTGCCAAGCCCGGCAAAAAACGCATTGATTTTTGAAAGCGGATACGATACTATTATGCTGAACATCGTGCTTGTGGAGCCGGAAATCCCACAGAATACCGGCAATATCTCCCGCACCTGCGCGGCCACTGCCAGCCGTCTGCACCTGATTCGGCCGTTGGGCTTTGACGTTTCCGACCGTCAGCTCAAGCGGGCCGGGCTGGACTACTGGCATCTGCTGGACGTGCGGCTCTATGATCATCTGGACGACTTTTTTGCAAAAAACGAGGTGCGCCAGATGCGCCTGTTTTCCACCAAGGCCCCCCGGTGCTACACCGAGGTCTCCTACGAGGATGAATGCTACCTCTTTTTCGGCAAGGAGACCAAGGGCCTGCCGGAGGACTTTCTGTACGCCCATCCCGATGACTGCGTCAAGCTGCCCATGATTCCCGAGGCACGGTCGCTGAATCTGTCCAACTCGGTGGCGGTCGGCGTCTTTGAAGCCCTGCGGCAGCTCCAATTCCCCCACCTGAGGCAGTGGGGGAAGATGAATCAGGATTCTTTCGCAAACGCGGAAAAAATATGATCGGAGGAACCATATCCATGAATTACAACAAGAAGTCTGTAGAAGACATTGACGTGCGCGGCAAGCGGGTTCTCTGCCGCTGTGACTTCAACGTCCCCACCAAGGACGACAAAATCACCTCGGACAAGCGCATTGTCGCTGCCCTGCCCACCATCAACTACCTGCGCCAGCACGGCGCGCGCGTCATTCTCTGCTCCCACATGGGCAAGCCCAAGGGGGAGTTCAAGCCCGAGCTGAGCCTTCAGGTCGTGGCGGACCGTCTGAGCGAGCTGCTGGGCGTCGAGGTGCAGATGTCCAAGGACGTGGCAGGCGAGGACAGCAAGCGTCTGGCCGCCGGGCTCAAGGACGGCGACGTGATGCTGCTCGAGAACACCCGCTTTGAGAAGGGCGAGACGAAGAACGATCCCGCCCTGAGCAAGGCCCTTGCGGAGCTGGCGGATCTGTTTGTGAACGACGCCTTCGGTACTGCACACCGCGCCCATTCCTCCACGGCCGGCGTGGCGGACTACCTGCCTGCCGTCTGTGGCTACCTGATCGCCAAGGAGGTCGGCATCATGGGCAAGGCGCTGGCCGATCCCGAGCGCCCCTTCGTTGCCATACTGGGCGGCGCGAAGGTTTCGGACAAGCTCAACGTCATCAACAATCTGCTGGAGAAGGTGGACACCCTGATCATCGGCGGCGGCATGGCCTATACCTTCCTCGCCGCCAAGGGCTACAGCGTGGGAACCTCTCTGCTCGACGCGGAGAAGATCGACTACTGCCGCGAGATGATGCAGAAGGCCGAGGCCAAGGGCGTCAAGCTTCTGCTCCCCGTGGACACCGTGGTTTCCAAGCAATTCCCCAACCCCATCGACGGCCCCGTGGAGGTCATGACCGTCAAGGCCGATGCGATCCCGGAGGGCTATATGGGCCTGGATATCGGGGAACAGAGCCGCGAGCTCTTTGCCGAGGCCGCCAAGGCGGCGAAGACCGTTGTTTGGAACGGGCCAATGGGCGTGTTTGAGAACCCGACGCTTGCCAAGGGCACGATCGCCGTGGCCGAGGCGCTGGCTGCCTCCGAGGCCGTCACCATCGTCGGCGGCGGCGATTCCGCAGCCGCTTGCGAGCAGCTTGGCTTTGCCGACAAGATCACCCATATCTCCACCGGCGGCGGCGCATCTCTGGAGTTCCTCGAGGGACTGGAGCTGCCCGGCATTGCCTGTCTGGAGGACAAGTAAGGCTCCATGAACAGAAAGTACCGTCGGCCTATGGTTGTGGGAAACTGGAAGCTGCACAAAACCCCCACCGAAACGAGGGAGTTCCTGACCGGGTTCCGGGCGTGCCTGCCGAAGAGCCGACGCTGCGACGTGGTGTTCTGCGTTCCGACCGTCTGCATTCCCGCAGCGGTCAGGGCAGTGCGGGAGAGCCGGATTGCCATTGGCGGCGGGAATTGCAGCGCCTATGCCTGCGGCCCCTATACCGGGGAGGTCTCCGCGCTGATGCTGGCGGACGCCGGCTGCCGCTTCGTGATCACAGGACATCCCGAGCGCAGAGCCATAGGTGAGACGGATGACGACGTGAATGCCAAGCTGCACGCGATTCTCAACGCAGGCCTGTCCCCCATCCTCTGCTGCGGCGAGACACAGGCGCAGCGGGAGCTGGGGGTGACGGAGCCGTGGATCACAATGCAGCTCTGCGCCGCGCTTCGGGGCGTGCCGTCTGACGCGCTGCGCCGCATTGTTGTGGCCTATACGCCCAATTGGGCGGTTGAGAGCGGGGGCGCCGCCGCGCCGGAGCTGGCGCAGGAGGGCTGCGCCCACGTCCGCGCCGTGCTTCGCAAGCTGTACGGCGCACGGCTCGCCCGGAGCGTGGTCGTGCTCTGCGGCGGTATGGACGAGCACAGCGCCGAGCAGCTTCTGGCGCAGCCGGATATCGACGGCGGCTTGATTGGCAGCGCCTCGCTGGAGGCGGAGCGCTTTCTGCAAATCGTGGAGGCCGCCAATCAAGCGCTGTAAGTTTGGACAGTTTTCACAAAAAAGGCGTCCGGATTTTTGCCGGACGCCTTTGGAATGTTCATAGCTTTTTCATAACTCTATGATACAATCAGCGTGGAACAGGAAAGTCCGTATGAAGCTTGGAAGGAGACCGAATCCATGAACATCCTGTTTTACCTTACTCCAAAGGCAAGCTGTGAGGTGCTGTTTGAAGATGAATCTATCCGCGGGGCGCTTCAGCGCATGGAGCGTTCCGGTTTTTCGGCCCTGCCGATTATCCGAAAGGAGGACGGGTTCTATCGGGGCACGCTGACCGACGGCGACGTTCTCTGGGCGCTGAAAAACCAGTGCGGGTTTGATCTGAAAAAGGCGGAGGAATTCAGCATTATGGATATCCCCCACCAGAAGGACTATCTTCCGGTTTCTGTCAGCACGGATATGCGCGCCTTGCTCCGCAAGGCGATGGATCAGAATTTCGTCCCGGTGGTAGACGACCGAGACTCCTTTATCGGCATCGTTACCCGGAAATCCATCCTCGCACAGTACGTTGCCTCCGTTGGGGAGGAAACCTGATGCACACAGCAATTTGACAGGACGCCGCCGTTGGAAGAAACGGCGGCGTTGATTCTTTCCACGAAAGCGGCAATTTTTTGTTGCACAATTCCGCTTAATATGGTATAATTACTGAACCTGAAAGGAAATGAATGCTTCGAGGTGAATGATATGGAGCCTAAAAAGGTAATGCTTTCCGGCATTAAGCCCAGCGGCGAGCTGACGCTGGGCAGCTATCTCGGTGCCATCCGTAACTGGAAGGATCAGGCGGATCAATATGACTGCTACTATTTCATGGCGGATCTGCACGCCATTACCGTGCGCCAGAACCCGGCGGACCTCCGTCGACGCACAATTGAGCAGCTTGCGCAGTATATCGCCTGCGGACTCGACCCGGAGAAGAATACCCTCTTTATCCAGAGCCACGTCCACCAGCACGCGGAGTTGGGCTGGGTGCTCAACTGCTATGCCATGTTCGGGGAGCTGTCCCGGATGACGCAGTTCAAGGATAAGAGCGCGAAAAACGCCGATAATATCAACGGCGGCCTGTTTACCTATCCCTCGCTGATGGCGGCGGATATTCTGCTCTATCAGCCCGATTTCGTTCCCGTGGGCGACGATCAGCGACAGCATGTCGAGCTGACGCGGGATATCGCCGTGCGCTTCAACCACGTCTATGGCGAGACCTTCAAAATTCCCGAGCCTTTTATCTCCAAGGTCGGCGCGCGCATTATGAGCCTTGCCAACCCCGAGGCGAAGATGTCAAAGTCCGAGAACGACGACCCCGGCCGGGTGACGCTGATGGACAGCCCCGACGTCATTATGCGCCAGTTCAAGCGCGCCGTGACCGACTGCGACGCCTGTGTGCGCTATGACCCGGAGAACAAGAAGGGCATCGCCAATCTGATGACGATTTACGCCTCCTGCACCGGCAAGACCTTCCAGGAGATTGAGAAGGAATTTGACGGACAGGGCTACGGCGCGTTTAAGACTGCCGTGGGAGAGGCCGTGGTGGAGCTTCTGCGTCCCATCCGCGAGGAAACCGCCCACCTGCTGGCGGACAAGTCCTATCTGGAGAGCGTCTGCAAAAACGGTGCGGAGAAGGCAGGCTATATCGCCAACAAGACCTTGCGCAAGGTCTATAAAAAAATCGGTTTCGTTGCCAAGAGCAACTGATTCACAGAACAGGTAGACAGACATGATTTTTGACGTAAGCTTTCTGCTTCGGGTCGGCGCGTCCGTGCTGCTTGCCGCGGTGCTGTCCTTTTCGATGACGCCGCCGGTCAAGCATCTGGCAGAGCGCGTCGGTGCGATTGACGTTCCGAAGGATGGCCGCCGGATGCACAAAACGCCCATTCCCCGGATGGGCGGCTTGGCGATTTTTATCGGCTTTCTGGTCGCGGCGCTGGTTTTTATGCCCCGGATGGATCGCGCCCTGTGGGCGATTTTGATCGGAGCGGCTCTGATCGTGGTGTTGGGAATGCTCGACGACAGGTTCACCCTGCCCGCAAAGAGCAAACTGGTCGTGCAGCTGGCGGCTGCCGCGATTCTCGTATTTTTTGGGGATCTGCGCATCGACCGGCTGACGAATCCCTTCGGCCCCAGTCTCTATTCCTACTGGGATCTCGGCTTCTGGGCCTATCCCATCACGATCATCTGGATTCTCGCCATTACCAACGCAGTGAATTTCATCGACGGGCTGGACGGTCTGGCCTGCGGGGTGAGCGGCATCTCCTCCATCAACCTGATGATCATTGCCCTGCTGGTGTCCAACGGGCAGGCCGCGATTCTAATGGCCGCCCTGACAGGCGCCTGCATTGGTTTCCTTCCCCACAATTTCAACCCCGCCAAGATTTTTATGGGGGATACCGGCTCGACCTTTCTGGGCTTCATGCTGGCGGCGGTTTCGGTTCAGGGACTGTTCAAGGCCTACACGGTGATTTCCTTCCTCGTTCCGGTCCTGCTGCTCGGTCTTCCGATTTTCGATATCTGCTTCGCGGTGATTCGCCGGATTGCCAACGGGAAAAGCCCGATGGAGGCGGATCGCGGACACATCCATCACCGCCTGATCGACATGGGTTTCAGCCAGAAGCAGTCCGTGGCCATTGCCTATGTGCTGACGGGAATCCTTGGGTTGGCGGCGGTGCTGTTGACCGTCTCCGGGGCGGTGCGGACGATGATTATGCTCAGCGTGATTCTTGTGGTCGGCGCGGTTGGGTTGCACTTCATTCTGCGCACAAGACCCTGTCACGCAGCTCTGCATTCCGTTGAGCAGGACGCGGCGCCGGAAGAGAAGGGAGAACCGCCGGAAAACGGAGAATGCGGACAAGACCCACAGCCCTCGGGTGCGGACGAGACGGACGTTCGAGACTGAACCGAGCCCTGCACGTTGCAGCGAACCAACGGGCGGACGGCTCCGCCGCGAAAAATACGCCGAAGAAATCGGCGGTCACCAAACGCTGGGTGACCGCCGATTTTTTTTTGGCGCGAAGCGCGAACTCCCTACAGCCACAGGTAAAGCCCTGCCGCGATCATCAGCTCGATCCCGGTGGCGCCGTCTTGCTTCATGGACAGCAGAAGGACGGCGAGCACCAGAAGATCCTCCATGCCCAGCCCCCGCGGCAGCAAGCCGCCCAGCAGGCCGTTCGGGCCGAACAGCGTGCCGAGTCCCGGCGGATTTGGCGGCGTTCCGTCGGGAGGCGGGAAAGCCGGAGACCCGTGCGGCGGCCGGGAAGGCCTCGGCGGGGGCATCTGCGGCCGCATTCCGCCCGGACGGGCGGGGAACGGTGGCTTCTGCGGACGGGAAGAACCGGGAGGCGGCGTGGGCGGCGGATCGTGTCCGCCGGGAGGCCACCCCGGTTCCTCCTCCGGCTGGGGCGGTGGAGGCGGGGGAGGCAAGGCGGATTCCGGTGCGGGTCTGCGCGGCTCCACCGCGTCCGGAACCTGTCTGCGGTCAAAGCCGCCGCTTGCGTTCGGCGTGTAGCGGCTATACATGGCCGCCTCCGCGCCGGGCGAGGAACTGTCCTGCCAGCCGGGAGAGCTTAGCGGCGCGGAGCGCCCGATCCACACGGCCCTGTCCCTCCTGCGACAGAGACGGACGCAGTGCGTTCAGCACACGGTCCTCCGTTCCCTGCATCGCGCCGAGCGTGCCCATCAGCTTTCCAAGGTCCAAGCCCATCCCGCCGAGGTCGAGCTGCGCCGGAGTTGCCTGCGCGCTGCCGCCGGTGTCTGCGGGCGGGGGCATCCTGCCATCCCCGGACGGCGGACTGTCCGGGGGCTTTAGTCCCAGAGACTCCGCCATGGCGGAGATGCGGCCCATCTGTTCCGGATCGGAGAGAATGGACTGCAAGGTGCTTTGCAGATCATCCATGTCACAGCTTTTCCTCCAGCGCTTTTGTCAGCGCCTCGCCCTGTGTCCCGGCCAGCAGGGGAGAGAGCGCGGCCTTTGCCGCCTCTGCGTCGCCGCGACGGAGTGCGCTTGCGGCCTTTTGCAGCCCTGCTCCGCCGTCCGCCTGCAGGAGTCGGAGCAGGGCCTGCCCCTCCTGACTGGTCAGCAGTTTCTCCAACTGTTCGGGATCGGGCGCGGAATTGGAAATTTTTTGTGACGATCCAACCATTTCCTTGCCTCCTATCAGATTATTTGATATAATAAGATATGCAGGAAGAAAGGAAAAGGTGCAGCTATGAAGATCATCGTTTTTTCTGATTCGCATCGGACGCTCGACGGGATGCGCACCGTTATCGAGCGGGAGAAGCCGGACTACGTGTTCCATCTCGGCGATCACGATTCCGACGCCGAGGTGTTGATGCGGGAATATGACACACTGCCCATCGTGACCGTGCGCGGCAACTGCGACGGCTGGTCGGACACGCCGAAAACCCGGGTCTTCTCCCTCGGGGGAAAGCGGTTTTTCCTCTGCCACGGGCATACCCTCGGCGTCAAGGAGGGCTACCTCCGCGCAACCTACGCCGCGCTGGAGCAGAAGGCCGACGTACTCCTGTTCGGCCATACCCATGAGCCCTACTGCGCCTGCGAGGAACCGGAGCCGGGGCAGAGGCTCTACCTCCTGAATCCCGGCGCCTGCGGCAGTTTCCACCCCACCTACGGACGCATCCTTTTGGAGCCTGACCGCGAACTGGAGATTGGCTGCTACAAAATATGAGAGGGTTTTTCTTATGATTCTTACGATTGACATCGGCAACAGCAATATCGTTCTGGGCTGTATCCAAGACAGCCAAATCCTGTTTGAAGCGCGCATGGCGACCGACCGCACCAAAACGGCGGATCAATACTGCGCGGAGCTGAAGACCATGCTTGAGCTCTTTGAGGTGTCCCCCGCGTCCATCGAGGGCAGCATCGTCTCTTCCGTGGTTCCCATGGTGCAGCAGGTTGTCGTGCAGGCTGTGGAGCGGCTGACGCGCAAGCTCTGTCTCACCGTGGGCCCCGGACTCAAAACCGGTTTGAACATTAAGATCGACAATCCCGCGCAGGCGGGCAGCGATTTGATCGTCGGCGCGGTGGCTGCCATCGAGCGCTACGGCGCGCCGATGTGTCTCGTGGATCTCGGCACCGCCACGACCATCTCGGTGATCGACCGGGACGGCGTGTTCCGGGGCGGTTCCATTGCGCCGGGCGTCATGCTCTCGCTCAACGCCCTTTCCGGCGGCACGGCCCAGCTCCCGGCCATCAGTCTGGAGCGGCCTCGCAAGGTCATTGGCACGAATACCGTGGATTCCATGCGCAGCGGCCTGCTTCTCGGCTCCGCCGCCATGCTCGACGGTATGGTGGAGCGCATCGAGGCGGAGTTGGGCTATCCTACCCGCGTGATTGCGACGGGCGGGCTGGCCAAGGCCATTGTTCCGCTGTGCAAGCGGGAGATGATTGTCAACGACAATCTTCTGTTGGAGGGGCTGGAGCTGCTCTATCGGAAGAACGTCCGATGAGCGAAAGAGTTGCAGCATGAAAGAATTCTTCCTTCCTGCGCGAAGCAACACCAGCCTCCACTGCTGTCAGTGGCTCCCGGCGGGGAAACCTCGGGCCGTGATTCAGCTCGTCCACGGCATTTCAGAGTACGCCGCCCGCTACGAATCGCTGGCAAAGGTTTTCACCGCGCACGGCTTCTTGGTGGTGGCGGAGGATCACATGGGACACGGCGGCTCAATTTCCAAGCAGATTCCGCAGGGCTGCTTTGTCGGCGGCTGGGATGCTGCGGTTTCGGACGTCTACCGGCTGATGCGGCTCACCCGGGAGGAGTACCCGGAGCTGCCTTACATTCTATATGGACACAGCATGGGCTCCTTCCTGACCCGGACGCTGCTCTATACTTATCCCGACGCGGGGCTGCGGGCCGTGGTGCTCAGTGGAACCGGCTGGATGCCGAAATCCGTGCTGCGGGCCGGACAGGCCTTCTGCCGCGTGGAGGCCAGACGAAAGGGAAGCGACCGTACCTCTGCCGCCGTCAGCAAACTGATGTTCGGCTCCTATACCAAGGGCTATGAGAATCCAAGAACCCCCGTAGACTGGCTGACGCGGGACGAGGCTGAGGTGGAACGCTACCTGGCCGACCCGCTTCTGGGCTTCGATCCCTCCGTCGGACTGGCCTGCGAAATGCTGGGCGGAATGCTGCGGAACGAGGACGCGGCGAATCTGGCAAAAATGCCCAAGAACCTCCCCGTCCTCTTCGTCAGCGGCGACGCGGATCCCGTGGGCGGCAACGGCAAGGGCGTTCGGCAGACCGTCGAGGCCTTCCGCGCCGCCGGCTTGCAGAACGTGCGGTGCAAGCTCTACCCCGACGCCCGTCACGAAATGCACCACGAGCAAAACCGGCAGGAGCTGTACGAGGACGTGCTGGCGTTTTTTAACGCGGCGCTCGAATCCTGAAAACATCCTGTTTATAGGACAGATTTAATGTTATCATTGGCACAGAAAACAAAACCGGAAGGGATCTGAGCCAATGAATCGCAGTTATGACATTATCCCCGTGCGGGGCCACTATGAGGTTTACGACGCGGACGGCAACTTTATCTGCTCCGCAGACACTCGTGCAGAAGCGCTGCGCGAGCTGGCCGCCTGATGGGGAACCGAAACCATTGAGAATACGATGCCAAATTACAAGCTGATTCTTCAATATGACGGCAGCCGCTACCGCGG
>CACXHI010000098.1 GCA_902767395.1 Oscillospiraceae bacterium | reverse complement strand
TCCCTGACCCTTCGGATGGTTGCGGAAAGAGTTTGGTTGCGCTTCCGGCACGCGACGGCTTCTATTTTTGGCGCGCGTCAGGTGCGCTTCCGCTGTGAATCAGAGGGAGCGTGGAGGTATTGAATGGAAGCACTGGTCTCTCTTCCGCTCGCTGGGATTCGTGTTCCCTGTGCGCTTCAGTTTCCCGAGAATGCCGCGAGGCTTTCGGCGGTTCCCTTAGACCGTGAGGCCTGTCCGTGTGAGCCGGTCTCGATCCCCGCGCCGCACTGGGCGTATTATGCGACCCTCGGCCTGCACAACTGCCCCGATGGGGAGTATACCGTGCTGAGCGCCTACTGTTCCGAAGCTTTGATGGCTCACGACCGGATGATCTTTCACAGTGTTGCGATTCGCTGGCGCGACAAGGCGTATCTGATTTCTGCGCCGAGCGGCGTGGGAAAGTCCACGCAGGCCAAGCATTTGCAGGCGCTTTGCCCGGGAGCGTTTTCCGTCATCTGCGGCGACCGCCCGGTGCTGCAGTTCTGTCCGGCTCTTGATTGCGCACCCGATGCGGCGTCGTCTGTGATCGTGCATCCCTCCTGCTGGAATGGCAAGGAGGGCTGGCACGGCGCGGGAGCCGCGCCCTTGGCGGGACTGATCGTTCTCGAGCGCGGGGAGGAGAACAAGATCTGTGCGCTCTCTGCGCGGGAAGCGGCGCTTCCGGTCTTTCAGCAGTGTCTTCAATCCTATTCCCGATCTGACATTGTGCAAACTACAGCAAAAATGACGACAAAGCTGTTGCAGCTTGTCCCAATCTGGAAGCTGACCACACATGAGGTTCCGGATTCGACCAAGCTTCTTTTGGAGACAGTTTTCTCCGCTCCCGAGTCATAGAAAGGAACATGTCGCAAATGAATTATAAGACACACCCCGGCGTCGTCATGACGACCATCTGCGATACGGCGGTGTTGATTCCCCTTCGCCTGTCTTACCCGAATCTCCAGAAAACTATTCCCTTGCCTCCTCTCATGGCCCCACTTTGGGATTTGCTGAGCTCAGGAAAGAGCCTTGATGCTTATATTTCCTTTCTCAGTGCGCTGACAAGGAAGGACAAACAGACGGTGAGCCGCCGTGTCGAGAGAACTTGTGAGGAGCTGTGCAAGCTTGGCTATCTGATTGCTGTTCCGGATGGCGAGCCTGTGGAGGACCTTCAGTCGCAAGAGGAATCCGGCACTATTTCGCAGAACCATCTCCCGCAGGACGAATGATCGCCTGCGGGAGTTTTTTTCGCTTTTTTTGAAAAAAGAGCTTGATTTTATAGAGAGAACCATGTATAATACAGAACTGTGTGGGCGTGATTCCATGCCCCGATTCTGTGCCAAGGAGGTGTAACCGTGCCCAACATTAAGTCCGCTAAGAAGAGAGTCGAGCTTTCCAAGGTCGCCAATGCCAGAAACAAGGCTGGCAAGTCCACCCTCAAGACCAATCTCAAGAAGTTCGACGCCGCTGTCCTTGAAGGTAATCGCGAGGCGGCTGACGCAGCTTACAAGACTGCCGTCAAGTCCGTGGACCAGGCTGTGAACAAGGGTCTTCTTCACAAGAACACCGCTGCCCGCAAGAAGAGCAGCATGACCCTCAAGCTCAACAAGCTGGCGTAATTCGCGTTCGAAAATATTCCCTTCCGGCCTTGACCGGAAGGGGTTTTTTCGTTTCTTACGGTTTATTCATTGTCGTCCCAGTCGTAGAGCGAGAACAGGGAACGCGAGGGAGGGAAATCCGGATTGAGCTTGCTGGAAAGCATGTGGGCAAACAGCTTTTCGTGGGTCATTTCCTCGCTGTCGGAGAGCAGCACATGCGTGGCGTGCCGGTATGCTGCCTGCGCGGGCGGGGTTTCGTCTTTGCTGACGATCAGATATTGGTAGGACGCCACCCGCCCCTCGTCCGTCAGTGTGTAGCGCGCGCCGTCGTAGGACAGCGTCAGATCGAAATAGACGGAATCTTCCTCATAATACAGCCGAAGCGTCACCGTGTCCGCCTCGCCCCGCGCGGTGCGTTCGAGAAAGGCCTCCCATCGTTCCCAGTTCGAGACCGTGGAAGGAACCTCCAAATGCACGTCGATCCGATCCCCTGACGCTTCCGTCGTGGGCAGGGCCGCCTGCGCAAGCACGGCGTTCTCCGCCGGGTCGTAAAGCGCCGCCGCCATGACCTCGCTGCCCGCCGAGACGCGCAGCAACAGCCCATCCTCGGTGAACCATCCGGGCAGATACAGTCCGCTGCCGCTGTCATAGTGCGCCGGGCCGAGCCGTTCGGTCAGCTCCTCCACGGACAGACCGAGCAGGGCTTCCAGATCGGTCGGCGTTTCAATCAGCGTCACGTCGTGCCGCCAAACGCTGCGGTTCCCGTCCTGCCCAACGTGGATGCCGACCAAGGCACTGACGGTCTGCCAGTTGTTCGACAGGGCCGCCGTGACCTCCACTGTGCCGTCGCTTTGCGTCCTGCGCCAGATCAGGCAGCAGGAGGAGTCCGAAACCGTCCACGGCTCGACCTCGCCCCGTACGCGGGAGAGCGACATGCCGATACAGTCAGTGTCTAACCAGCCCCACTGCTTTGCGTCCTGCGGCGCGTCGCCGGAAAAGACAATCCGAGCACCTTCGATGGAGAGGGGATAGGACGTTTCTCCGTGGACGAAGGCGATCCCGTCGCCCTGCGCCTCCAGCCGGTCGTCCTTGCCCCAGTCGAGTCCGACCGTAGCGGTCGCTTTCAAGGCCGGCATTCCTTCCTCCATCCCGTAGGCCCGGAACGAAACCGTGTAGAGCCCCGAGGTCGGGCCGGGGGTTTGGACCATCAGCTCCGGCGCGCCGTCGCCGTCCACGTCGGCCCAGAGCAGGGATTGTACCCCCGCAGGGTAGAACGGAAGGGGCAGACAGTCGCACGGACCGACCAGCATGGGAGTCAGAACGCAGCCCCCCTCCGCCGCGTCGGAGGTTGCGGCATTTTCCCCTGCAACGGCCTCGGCACAGAGCAGCAGCCGCAGGTCGGTCTTGCGCGTGATCCCCTCGGCGGTCTGATCCACGGCGCACAGAAGCTTCCGCTCCGTCATGCCCTGCACGTTGTCCAGATCCGCCACGGCCCGCCCGGTTTGCCACGCCGCCAGATACGCGCCGGGCTCCGTCCCGTTCGGGGTCAGCGTCAGAATCAACGTGTCCGTATGGAACAGCTCGCACCCGCCGACGTGCCGATGCGTGAGGCCCTTGGCCTCCATCTGCTTGACGTAGGCCGCCAGCGCCTCGGCACGGACGTTCTGATAGCTCGCGCCGTCGTCCCAAATCTCGACCGGCGCAAAATCCGGGAGAAATCCCGTCGCCTCGATGAGAGTGGGATTCGTCGGCGCAGCTGCCTCTGGGGCAACCGGCTTCCTGCAGCCGCCCAGACAGAGCAGACACAGGGCGAAAACGACAATTTGCATTCTTTTTTTCATAAGCTCCTCCTTCTTATCCGAAAGCAAGTGTGGCAAGCAGGGCGCCGACCAGCATGGAACAAACAATCCCCGCCGCCAAGCTCAGCCGCCGATAGGACAGCACACGCTCCACCCGCAGCCGCAGCGTGGCCCCGCCAAAGGCGGACACGAACAGATCCTGCCCCTTCGCCACGCTCAGCAGAGACAGGGCGTATTCCTTCCTTGCGCCGTCCGGCAGGGTTCGCAGCACCGCCTCGTCACAGCTCAGCTCCATATCGGCAAAGAACGCCTTCAGGCTGAGCCAGATCAGCGGGTTGAACCAGTGCAGACAGCAGACCGTCAGCGCCGCGATCCGCCAGAGGTTGTCCAACCGCCGCCGGTGGACCTGCTCGTGCCGCACCACATAGTCCAGTAGCTTGCCCTCCGTTCCCGGCGGTACCAGAATCTTCGGGCGCACGATCCCGAACAGCCCCGGCGAAACCACCTTGTCCGAACACCATACGCCGGGGGCGAGGGCCTTCGCCCCGCGCAGCGCCATGCGGGACATGGCGTAGAGGGCCGTCATCGTCAAAAGACAGGCGGCGGCCCCGATCATCCAGATCAAGGCACAGGTCTCAAACAGCGTTTTGAGCACGTCCGTGCGATAGACGACAGGGAAGTAGCTGTCGGCGGCTTGAAAGGCGTTGACAGCCGCAAAGCGGTCAAACCAATCCGACGGCGGGCGGACGGTTCTGGCGCCGAGCTGCTTGAGCAGATGCAAAAAGCTCCACGGCACAGCCGGGGCAAAGGGAACCGTCAGCCGCAGCGCCGCGCCAATCCAGAGCGGGTAGACGGCCCGTCGCGGGAGCCTGCGCACCCGGCGCAGGAGCAGGAGCAAAAGGCAGACCAGACTGCCGTGCAGGCTGAGATTCAGCACCCAGTAGAAAACGTCACTCTTCATAGCGGTCAATCATCTCGCGCAGCTCGTCCAACTCGCGGGGAGAGAGCTTCTCCTGCTGCAAAAAAGACGCGAAAAACGCCCTGCGGGAGCCGCCGAACAGCTTGGAAATCAGCCCGTCCGTCTCCTCCTTCGCCACCTGATCCCGCTCGATCAGGGGTTGACAGTGGAAACCCGGCTCGATGCGCGCCACCGCGCCCTTGTCCACCAGCTTTTTCAGCACGGTGTAGGTGGTGTTCTTGTTCCAGCCGATGGACTCTCCGGCCAGCAGGGAAAGGGCCTTGGCCGTACACCCCGCGTTGGCCCAGATCAGCTCCATCAGCCGAAGCTCGGAATCAAACAGTTTCATAAATACCTCCAGACGATTGTGATAGTCTACAAATAGACTATCACAATCGTCTGGAATTGTCAAGTGAATTTTTAATTACCTATTGACAAAGTAGGTTAATAGGTTTATAATGACACCAGCAACGAAAGAGACAGGAGGTATCCCATGCAAATCTATGCGGACAACGCGGCGACCACCCGGATGAGCCAGACGGCCATTCAGGCGATGCTGCCCTATATGGACCAAATCTACGGCAATCCCTCCAGCCTGCACTCCGTCGGGCAGGCTGCGCTCGAGGCACTGACCGACGCCCGCGCCCGGGTTGCGGCGGTTCTCGGGGCGGAGAATCCCAGAGAGATTACCTTCACCTCGGGTGGCTCCGAGGCCGACAATCAGGCCATCCGTTCCGTGGCCCTCTGGGGCAAGCGGAAGGGGAAGACCCACATCGTTTCCACGGCCTTCGAGCATCACGCCGTCCTCCACACGCTGAAAAAGCTGGAGAAGGAGGGCTTTACCGTCACCTATCTGGACGTGCATGAAAACGGGCTGGTGACGCCTGAGCAGGTCGAGGCCGCAATCACCCCCGAAACCTGCCTTGTCACGGTGATGTACGCCAACAACGAGATCGGCACCATTCAGCCCATCCGGGAGATCGGCGCGGTCTGCCGCAAGGCGGGCGTGCTCTTCCACACCGACGCCGTACAGGCCGTCGGCCACATCCCCGTGAACGTGCAGGCGGACAACGTGGATCTGCTCTCCCTGTCGGCCCACAAGTTCCACGGGCCGAAGGGCGTCGGCGTTCTCTATGCGAAGAAGGGCGTAATCCTCTCCAATCTGATCGAGGGCGGCGCACAGGAGCGCGGCAAGCGCGCCGGGACCGAGAACCTGCCCGGCATCATGGGCATGACGGCGGCGCTTGAGGAGGCTGTCCGCGAGCTGCCTCAGACCATGCCGAAGCTGACGGCCCTGCGGGATCGGCTGATTGCCGGTCTGCGCGAGATTCCCCACGGCGCGGTCAACGGCGATCTGACCCACAGGCTGCCCGGCAACGTGAGCTTCTGCTTCGAGGGCATCGAGGGCGAGAGCCTGCTGCTGCTTCTGGACGACGGCGGTGTGTGCGCCTCCTCCGGCTCGGCCTGCACCTCCGGCTCCCTCGACCCCAGCCACGTGCTGCTCGCCATCGGCCGGCCCCATGAGGTCGCTCACGGCTCGCTGCGCCTGACGCTGGACAAGGACACCACCGAGGCGGACGTGGATACCATCATCCGCGTCACCAAGGACGTGGTGGAGCATCTGCGGCAGATGTCCCCGGTGTGGAGAGATCTGATGAACGGAAAACGCAAGTTTGTCATTGCATAAGGAGGGAACCCGTTATGGCACTGTATTCTGAAAAAGTGATGGATCATTTCCGCAATCCCCGCAACGTGGGCGTCATTGAGGACGCAGACGGCGTGGGCGAGGTCGGCAACGCCAAGTGCGGCGATATTATGAAAATTTACCTGAAGATCAAGGACGACACGATTGACGACGTGAAGTTCGAGACCTTCGGCTGCGGCAGCGCGATTGCCTCCAGTTCCATGGCCACGGAGCTGATTAAGGGTAAGCCTGTCTCCGACGCCCTGAAGCTTACCAATCAGGCCGTGACCGAGGCGCTGGACGGTCTGCCCGCTCACAAGCTCCACTGCTCCGTTCTGGCGGAGGAGGCGATCAAGGCCGCCATGAAGGACTACTACGACCGCCACGGCATTGCCTATGACGAGAGCCAGTTCCCCGCCGGTCATGACTGCGAGCACTGCGGCGTCTGAGTCATGGCTGCGATGATTTCAAGCCGGGGCCGCTACGCCCTGCGGGTGATGACGGATCTGGCGGCGCAGGAACCGGGTCGGCTGGTTCCGTTGAAGGAAATTGCCCAGCGACAGGAACTGTCCCAGAAGTATCTGGAGGCCATTATGACCACCCTCTCCAAGGGCGGGCTGGTCGAGGGCCAGCACGGCAAGGGCGGCGGCTACCGCCTGAACCGTTCCCCCGCGGCCTACTCTCTGGGAGAGATTCTGCGGCTTACCGAGGGCAGCCTCGCGCCCGTGGCCTGTTTGGAGGCCGGGGCGGAGCGCTGCGCCCACCCATGCCCCACGCTCCCGGTCTGGGAGAAGCTGGAGCACCTCGTTTACGACTATCTGGACAGCGTGAAGCTGTCGGACCTGCTGCCAAAGTGAACGGCTACGCTCGAACGTGCCGATTCTCTCATTCCGAGCGCAGCGGGAAATCCGTTCCCCTCCGTCCCCAGCGTACCGGACGCAGCTGCGCGGCGGATCATTCCGTCGGTTCTATCCATCCCTCCCACGTCATACAATGATCTGGGAGGGATTATTATGTATCCGATCTTATACCGCAAGAAAACCGGGACAAGCTTCTGTATCGCCCTGCTGTTGTTTGCATTGAGTGTTCGTCTGCTCTGTCTGCCTGTCCTCCGCACCGCGCTTTGGGAGGAAATGCGAAACGCATTGGGCGGGGAGACTTTTTTTCGCCTCGCCCTGTTTCTGGAAACGGGGATGCTGCCTCAGAAGCAGTCCGCGTCCGGACAGCCAGCGCCCTTTCCGTCCGCGCCGCAGCAGACGGAGGCAAGCGTGTCTGCAAGCACCCAACCGGTCGCTGAAACGCAGAGTGCAGCGTCCACGCAGCCGCCGGAAACTGCACAGCCGTCCGAGTCTGTTCCGTCCACGTCCGAGCCGGCGCGTCCTTCCGTGTCCGCGTCGACGCCCTTCACCGAGGCCGAGGCGGAGGCGATCCGCTTCCGGGGCAACTGCACCTATCAGGTGGACAAGACCGAGCTCTTGCTGCGGCCCTTGCGTTGGAAGCAGTCCCCCGGCCCAAAGCTCCTGATTCTTCACAGCCATTCCTGCGAGTCCTATACGCAAACCGAGGGCCATACCTACGTTCCCGACGCGAACTACCGCACGCTGGATCTTTCCAACAGCGTCGTTGCGGTGGGGGACGCGCTGACCGAGGCGCTGGGCGCGCTGGGCGTGGAGGTGATCCACGACCGAACCTACAACGATTACCCCGACTACAACCGCTCCTATGCCGTGGCGCGGGAGAAGATTCAGACCTATCTGGAGCAATATCCATCCATCACGATGGTCATAGACCTGCACCGGGATGCGCTGGACAAGCCGGTGCGCGAGAAGGTAGCGTGGGAGGGCCAGACGCTCGCTCCGCTGATGCTGGTCGTCGGCACCGACGAGGGTGGACTGAGCCATCCCCACTGGGAGGACAACCTGAGCTGCGCCTTGAAGCTTCAGGCCCTCGGCAACCGGGAGCTGCCGGGCCTGTTTAAGAATCTTTCCTTCCGGCGCGAGCGCTTTAACGAGGATCTGACCCCCGGCTCCCTCATCGTCGAGGTCGGCTCCACGGAGAATACCCTGCCCGAAGCGCTGGCCTCCATGCCCTATCTGGCCCGCTGGGTGGCGGAGCTTCTGAACCTTCAAGCGAGCACCCCGCTGCCGTGAAGGCCCGAAGACAGCTTTTTTGAAAGCTGTGCGCCGTCTGTCTGCAAGCTGTGCCGAAGC
>CACXHI010000097.1 GCA_902767395.1 Oscillospiraceae bacterium | reverse complement strand
GCAAACCCGGTTCCGGCGCCGATGTGTCTGGCCTGCGTGGTGTGCGCCTTTCTGGCGCTGCGGGCCATGCGGCTGGGGGGCGCAGCCTCTGCCGGTTGGCAGCTTGCCTGCGCGGGAGAGTTCTTCCTTCCCGTGGCCGCGAGTGCGGCGACGGTCGGCGTGATTATGCTTGTGTGGCCGTTGCTCGGCGTTGTGTTTTCCAAGCTCGGGGCGTTGTTTGGCTGGTTTTTGTACCAGTGGAATTCGTTCTGGGACAAGACGATGCATTTGGCAACGATTGTTGACAGCAGCTTTGCAGAGAGTGATAGCATCCCATGGGAAAGCGAACAGGAAATGGCAGTCGAAACCGTCCAGTCGATCACCGGAAGCTGGCGACTGCTCCAAAAGGACTTCCCGTGGGGGATCGTCGTGCTGTTTGTCCTTGGAGCGGCCCTGCTTGTGCTGGTGGCCTGGCTGCTCTGGAGAAGCCGCCCCGCGGTGGGAAAGAAGCCAGACCCGGGCATGGTGGAGGTGAAGGCCGAGCGTGAAAACGTTGGCCGCCGGAAGCGCCACGCGCGCCGTGCGCGCCAGACCAACCGCGATCTGATCCGAGACCTCTATCGGGAGTATCTGCGATTCCTTTCCATACACGGGGTCTGCCTCAAAAGAAGCGCAACCACGGAGGAAATCACCGCAGCCTCCGCTGCCATTCTGACGCAGACCGACGAGCTGCTCCGTGCGCTCTATCGCAAGGTGCGCTATTCGACCGCCGAGCCCACCGACGAGGAAGTGGCGCGTGCGAAAATGCTTCTGGATCAGCTTGTTCAGGACGAGAATCTGATCCGACAGGGAGCCCACGGCGAAAGAAGCGGGAACGGCTGAAGCCAATTCTCACCAAGGTATCTGTTTGGCCCGTCTGGGTTGAAATATTACGACGTACAACAGGAGAAATGACTATGAATCCATCACTGTTTGTTTCCTTTGAGAACCGCCTGCAAGAGAACTGCGGCAAGGTCATCCTCGGCAAGCAGGACGCCATCCGCCGGATCGGCGTCTGTCTGATCGCCTCGGGCCACGTTCTGCTGGAGGACCTGCCCGGAACCGGCAAGACCATGCTGCTGCGCGCCTTTGCAAAGTGCATCGGCGGCGACTTCCGCCGCATCCAGTTCACCCCGGACATTTTGCCCTCCGACCTGACCGGCATCCATTTCTACAATCAGAAGCAGGGCGAGTTTGAATTCCGCCCAGGCCCGTTGTTTGCAAATGTTGTGCTGGCCGACGAGATCAACCGCGCCGTGCCCAGAAGCCAGTCCGCGCTGCTCGAGGTCATGGAGGAGCGGCAAATCTCCATCGACGGAGAGACCCATCCCCTTGCCGAGCCCTATATCGTCATGGCGACCCAGAACCCCGTGGAATCCTACGGCACCTTCCCCCTGCCGGAGGCGCAGCTGGACCGCTTCTTTATGAAGATGTCTCTGGGCTATATGACGCCTGAGCAGGAAAAAGAGGTGCTTCGGCGCGTCGATTCCAAGGATATCATCGCCTCGCTCAGCCCCATCATCACAGACAAAGAGCTGGCGGAGCTGCGCAGCACCTACCGCGAGGTCGAGGTCAAGGAAGAAATAGCCGATTATCTGATGAGCATCATTCTGGCAACCCGCGAAAGCAGCAGCCTTTCCTATGGCGTCAGTACCCGTGGCTCGCTGGCGCTGTATAAGGCCGCGCAGATCACCGCCGCCATGGCGGGCAGGACCTATGTGATCCCCGAGGACGTGAAGAACAATGCCGTTCCCGTGCTCGCCCACCGTGTTTCCGTCGTTGCCGGAAGCCATCTGTCCCCCGAGGACTTCATCAAGCAACTTTTGGAGGAGCTCCCTGTCCCCGTGGAGTAATACAACGCTCCGATTGGAACCATTTCACTGAAATCGAAAACGGTTGGCGCAAACGAATGCTTGCGCCAACCGTTTTCACATGCGTGTGGATCGCGTCCTTACTTCATGTTCTGCTCGTAGGACTCGATCATCTTCTTGACCATCTGGCCACCGACAGAGCCGGCCTCGCGGGAGGTGAGGTCACCGTTGTAGCCGCTCTTCAGGTTGACGCCAACCTCGGAAGCGGCCTGCTGCTTGAACTGCTCCATCGCCTGACGGGCCTCGGGGACGTTGATGCTGTTGTTGCTCTTCTTCATTTCCGTACATCTCCTTCAAATTGATTTGGGATTTGCCGGTCATAGTTTGACCCATTTCTCGGAAGATATACAAAAACAGAAAAAAAAGAAGAAGAAATCAAGCCAACCGTTTCAAAGGTTCATTTCCTTATCCACTACGGGGACATAAACTACATGCAGATGATAGTGGTAAACGTCCTTGCCGAACGCCTCCGACATTCCACGGTTTCTCTCGTCGGCGTGCATGACCGCAGAGATGATACGTTGGTCTAAGGCAATGGTGTCAATCACGATCACGCTCCTATCGTGACAACGAGGACTGATCTCCGTGACACATAGGTTGACATACGAATGCGTCAACGAGAGCTGTCCCCGTTGTCATCCGGTGTTCGTCGATGTGTCGTGTTTTGCCAAAACGCAGGAAAAAATACATCCAAATCAAAGGAAAATATTTTGCCAAATCGTAGGTTTCTATTGAATTTGACGCGCATCTGCTTTATAATATAGCCATCAAATCGGACGGAGGGACATTGTATGGGAAGCTACAAGCCGAGAGTGATCGACGAAGCGATTGCAAATCGTCTGAGAAATAAAGGCGCGATCCTGGTGGAAGGAGCAAAGTGGTGTGGCAAAACCACCACCTGTGAGCAGCACGCTGCCAGCATCCTGTATATCAGCGATCCGGATCGGGTGAAGCAGAATCTCCAGCTGGCGGATATCAGCCCTCGCTCTCTGCTGCAGGGCGATACGCCGCGGCTGATCGACGAATGGCAG
>CACXHI010000096.1 GCA_902767395.1 Oscillospiraceae bacterium | reverse complement strand
CAGTCGTCCCGGGCGACCCGTTCCTCGACGATGCCAACAATGACATCGTCGGGAACGAGCTGACCGTTGTCCATAAAACGCTTGGCCTCAAGACCAACGGGGGTCTGGTTCTGGATCGCCTCCCGCAGCATATTACCGGTGGAAATCGCGGGGATGGAAAGCTCCTTGCAGAGGAATTCCGCCTGCGTTCCCTTTCCGGCGCCGGGAGCGCCTAAGAGGATCAGCTTCATGCCGATTGCCTCCTTATTCCAGGAAGCCCTTGTAGTGGCGCATCAGCATCTGAGCCTCGATGGCCTGCACCGTCTCGAGGGCAACGCCCACGACGATGATGACGGACGTACCGCCGATGGCCATGGATGAGAACTTGCTGCTGACCATGCCGAGCAGAATGGGCAGGATCGCAACAATACCGAGATAGATGGCGCCGAAGAGAGTAATCTTGTTGATGACCCGCTTGATGAAGTCGGAGGTCGGACGGCCCGGACGGTAGCCGGGAATGAAACCGCCGTTCTTGCGCAGGTTGTTGGAAATCTCAACAGGATTGTACTGAATCGTCGCGTAGAAGTAGGAGAACGCGATGATCAGAATGAGGTAGAACACCAGATACACCACGGAGGTGTTGGACCAGACGTGGTCGTACCACCAGTTTCCCGTGCCCTCGCCCTTGTTGACAAAGGTTGCGATGGTCGCGGGCAGGGTGGCGACGGACTGGGCAAAGATGATCGGCAGAACGCCGCTCATATTGACCTTGATGGGCAGGAAGGTGTTCTGTCCGCCGTAGACCTTGCGGCCCACGACGCGCTTGGCGTACTGCACGGGGATGCGGCGCTCTGCATTCGTGATGAACACAATGAACATAATCAGCGCCACGATGCCGACAATGGCAACCACAGCAACGTACCAGTAGCCCTTGAAGTCATCCACCAGATTCTGGCCGAGCTGAATGAGCATCTGGGGCA
This sequence comes from Oscillospiraceae bacterium, assembly GCA_902767395.1. Classification (GTDB taxonomy): domain Bacteria; phylum Bacillota; class Clostridia; order Oscillospirales; family Oscillospiraceae; genus JAFRPC01. The sequence goes on along the minus strand of CACXHI010000096.1, from coordinate 1,131 downwards.
GACGGCCGACGATGTTGGCGAACAGAATCATGGAGATGCCGTTGCCGATGCCGAACTCGGTAATCTGCTCGCCCAGCCACATGACCAGCGCGGACCCGGCCGCGAAGGACAGAATGACGGTGATCGCGGGCAGGAAGCCGGTGTCAACCAGCAGCACGCTGTCCCACTGGACGTTGAAGTTCTTGAGCATCATCCAGTAGGCCCAGCCCATGAGCAGGCCCAGCGCCACGGTAGTGTAGCGGGTGATGCGCTCGATTTTCTTGCGGCCCTCCTCGCCGCCCTCCTTGGAAAGACGCTCCAGGGCAGGGATGGCGATGGTGAGCAGCTGAATGATAATGGATGCGTTGATGTACGGCTGAATCGAGAGCGTAAAGAGGGTCGCTCTGGACAGAGCCGAGCCGGACATCATGTTGAACAGACCGAGAATGGAGTTCTCAAGCGAGGCGAAGTTGGCGGACATGGTCTCCGTGTTCACGAAGGGAACGGGGATGACGTTGCCGAGTCTGTACAGCAGAAGAATCGCGAAGGTGAACAGGAGCTTTTTCCGCAGGTCGGCAATTTTCCACGCATTGCGGATTGTCTGAAGCACCTTACACCACCTCAGCCTTTCCACCTGCTTCTTCGATCTTCGCCTTGGCAGATTCGGAGAAGGCGGCCGCCTTCACGGTGATAGCCTTGGTCAGCTTGCCGTTGGCAATGACCTTCAGACCGTACTTACAGCTGTCGATAATGCCCTTCTCGATCAGAGCGGCAGCGTCCACAACAGCGCCGTTTTCAAAGGCGTTGAACGCATTTACGTTCACGGCGGTCAGGGGCTTGGCATGGATATTGATGAAGCCGCGCTTGGGGATGCGGCGAGCCAGAGGCATCTGGCCGCCTTCAAAGCCGACGCGGATCTTGCCGCCGGAGCGAGCCTTCTGGCCCTTGTGTCCGCGGCCGGCAGTCTTGCCGTTGCCGGTGCCGCAGCCACGGCCCTTGCGCTTGGCGACTTGGGTAGAACCCTGAACGGGAGCAAGGTCATGCAGTTCCATTCTTGTCTCCTCCTTATTCTACTTCGGTGACCTCGAGCATGAAGCCGATCTTGGCGATCTTGCCGCGGGTCATTTCATTGTCGGGCTGCACGGTCGTCTG
>CACXHI010000095.1 GCA_902767395.1 Oscillospiraceae bacterium | reverse complement strand
CGAACGGGTCAAAACGCCAAGATCCGCGGCGACGCGGCGGTCGCCATGATCTCCGTCGGCGCGCTGGCGGTCGGCTATCTGCTGATGAGTCTCTTCCCGCCCCGGGGCAAGTCCAACGTCTCCGGCGACGTCTGCTCCACCCTCTTCGGCGGAACCTCGATCCTGACGCTGACCAAACAGGAGGTCTGGCTTTCTATCGGCCTGTCCGTCGTTGTGGTGGCCTTTTTCATCCTGTTCTACCACAAAATTTTCTCCGTCACCTTTGACGAGAGCTTTGCCTCTGCCACGGGGACGAACACCCGGCTTTATAATCTGATGATCGCGGTCATCATCGCCGTGGTGATCGTTCTGGCCATGAATCTGGTCGGCTCGCTGCTGATCTCCGCGCTGGTGGTCTTCCCGGCCCTGTCCGCCATGCGGCTGTTCAAGAGCTTCCGGGCCGTGTCCGTCTGCGCCGCCTGTATATCGGTGCTCTGCGCCGTGGTGGGGATCCTGCTGTCCGTCGTGCTGGGCACGCCGGTCGGCTCCACGATTGTCGTCGCAAACATCGCGGTCTTTGGATGCTTCTCGCTGGTCGGCTTCGTATCGAGCCGGTGAGCGGCGCAAGCCGCGAATTATCTGCAATTCATTACGAGGGATCAGGGAAAGAGAATGCTTGGGAGGTTATGCGTATGAAAAAACTGTTTGCTCTGCTGCTTGCCGCAGCGCTGCTGCTCTGCGTGACGGCCTGTGCCGATTCGGACGCGCCCGCGACGGGAACGCCCGCGACGGGAACGCCCGCGACGGAAGCACCCGCGACGGAAGCACCCGCAACGGAAACGACTACGACGAAGGTGCTGCCCACAGTGCTCGATCAAAACGAATACGTCCTGTACCAAAACGTCTTCTTCAACGACGCCGCCGACGACTACGTGGGCAAGGCCGCCACGAAGGAGGGAGTTTTTACCCGCGTGACCGACGCCTTCAGCGACGTGACCCGCTACTACGTCTGGGGCTATATGGACGCCACCAAGTGCTGCGACTGGCAGTGGGAATTCGTCCCCAAGGACCCGGACAGCCTGCCCGCCAACGGCAGTCTGGTCAAAATGACCGGCACGATGGCGCGCGACGACGCGGCCCTCGACGGCATCTGGTTTACCGACGCCGAGGTAGCGGTGAAGACTGTGTTTGAAGGCCCTGCCTGCGAGGTGGACATGACCACCATGGACGCTACCCTTGAGCGCGTCCAGCTTCTGAACATGCAGTATAAGCCCGATTCCTTCCGGGGCAAGACCCTGCGCCTCTACGGACGGGTGTTCAGCCTGACCGCCATTCAGCACCCCTATTACGACGGGGCGTGGACGCAGGAGCTTGCCACCGAGACGGAGCTGCCCGCCATCGGAACCATGGTCGTCGTCACCGGTACATGGCAGGGCGGTCGGATCCAGACCGAAAAGATCGACCCGACGAGCGACTATTGAGCGCTGAAAAAAAGCCTGAAATTTTGTCCAATTTTGCTTGACTATTTTCGTATAATCTGCTATAATGCAATCCTGCGTGGGCTTTTTGCGCCCATCTGTGCCCCAAAACAGGTCTTCGGAGGTGCCGAATTGCTGAGCGAGCTGAAGAATTCCCCAAAAGTTGTGGGCGTCAAGCAGCTTCGCAGGGCGATCGGCAGAGACGAGGTTCGCCTGATTTACGTGGCGGAGGACGCCGACCCCGCACTGACCGCGCCCATTGAGGCGCTGGCTGCGGCGCGAGCGCTTTGCGTGATCCGCGTGCGCACCATGAAGGAGCTGGGACTGGCCTGCGGCATTGCCGTGGGGGCCAGCGCAGCGGGCCTTCTGAAGCCGTAATCCCGAAATCCTCGTATCAAAGCGGGAATTTCTGGAAATAATAACCGGGAAATCCCGGGAATTCTAAAGAAAGGAGACAACTAATGCCTACTTTTAATCAGCTGGTAAGAAAGGGCCGCGAGCAGGTTTCCTACAAGTCCACCGCTCCCGCTCTGCAGAAGGGTATGAACACCCTGAAGAACCACACCACCGATCTGTCCTCCCCCCAGAAGAGAGGCGTCTGCACCGCCGTTCGTACCATCACCCCCAAGAAGCCGAACTCCGCGCTGCGTAAGATCGCCCGTGTTCGCCTGACCAACGGATATGAGGTTTCCTCCTATATCCCCGG
>CACXHI010000094.1 GCA_902767395.1 Oscillospiraceae bacterium | reverse complement strand
GTCGTAATCCAGCGTTTCCTCGCCCACGGTCTTGACGTACAGACCGTACTGAGACTCGTCGCCCGCAATCAGCTCCAGCGATACCAGCGCCTCGCCCACGGTCTCGGCGTCGGTGTGCACGGCGTAGGAGGAGGTGCTGCCGTCGGAGAAGGTGACGTTGAAATAGAACAGCTTACTGCCCTCGCCCAGCTCCTCCATGGCGCCGGTCGTCGCAGGGGCGGCCTCGGTGGTGGATTCCGTCTGGGTCTGGCTGTCGGTAGCAGCCTGCGTCTCGGTCTGGGGCGCCTTGGTCTGGGCCGCCTCGGTCTGGGCCGCCTCGGTCTGGGCCGCCTCGGTGGACGGGGTCTTGCTCTCTGTGCATCCGGTCAGGGCCGCCGCCGCAAGCAGCACCACCAGAAGCAGGCACAACAGGGATTTGCTCAAATGCTTCATTTTGTGTTCTCCTTTGTTTTTTTTGATTTTTTGCAAAGGCTCTGCCGTCCTTGGGGAGGCGAAGACTCCCTCCCTGCAGTTCGAGGAACCGCCCCGGAGCTCGCGGCGGCGGCATTGCGCGGGCCAGTCTTCCGGCTCATGGCGAATGGGACGGCCTTCTCGGAGCAAGCTCCAATGACTGGTTCCCGCCTTGCGGCAAGCGGTAAGTCCCTTCTTCGTGCCATCTACGGCCACGGTCTGGCGCAGGAGTTCGACCTGCTTCCTGATTGAGTGCGGCGCACACCCGTCTTTGCAACAGAGATTATAGCACGGTGGAAAAAAAAGTCAAATACTTCTTGACATATAATACTATGCGTGATATAGTAATGCGTGAAGGGAGGTATTCGATGGACGTACAATTAAAGCGGGGCCTTCTGGACGTCTGTGTGCTGGCAGCCATTGAGCAGGAGGACTCCTACGGCTATCAGATCGTCAAGGATATGTCGCCCTACGTGGAGATTTCGGAATCGACGCTTTACCCGATCCTGCGCCGGCTGGAGGCGGCAAGCTGCCTGAGCGTGCGCTCTGCCGAGCACAACGGCAGACTTCGGAAGTACTATCATATTACGCCGCTTGGCCGCGCGCGGCTTGCGCAGTTCCCCGCCGACTGGAAGGAACTGCAGGCGATCCACGACTTTATTATGGACAGGGGGAACCAACCGTGAATCAGGAATTCTTTTTGCAGGAGCTGCGCAGATACCTTGCCGCGCTGCCGGAGACGGAGCGCGAGCGCATTGTCGAGGACTACCGTGGGATGATCCTTGACCGCATGGAGGACGGGGCCACCGAGGAGGCGGCTATCTGCGATCTGGGCGCGCCGGAGGAAATCGCCCGCCAGATTCTCTCCGAAATCCCGATTACCACGCTGGTGCGCGAACGGGTTCGCCCCAAGCGGAAAATCGCCGCGTGGGAAATCGTGCTGCTGATTCTCGGCGCACCGCTCTGGCTACCGCTTTTGATCACGGTGGCGGCAGTCGCGTTCAGTCTGCTTCTGGCGTTCTTCTCCTTGGTGCTTGCGGTCGCCGCTGCGGCCGGGGCCATTGTGTACCACGGCGCAACCCTGTTCCTCTATGCGCAGGGCAGCGTTTTGGTCATCGCAGGCATCTCCATCGGCTGCATTGGCATGGGGCTGCTGCTTCTGCTCGCCGCGTTTGCGCTGGCAAAGCGGCTGGGAAGCCGCTTGATTCGTTTTGTTCGCCGTCGCATTCTCAAGCGGGACGGCTGTGAAATCGAGGCTTAGGAGGAAACAACATGCGCAAGGGTTCTAAAATTCTTATCACCGTTGGCTGCGCCTTGCTGGCGCTGGGGATCGTTCTGTTTCTGATCGGCGGTCTGACAGACGGGGGCTTCCGCATCAGTCCGAAGGGAGCATCCAAGGTGGAGTCCTTTGAAAAAGTCATTGAGGAGCCGGTCTCCGCCGTGGTCGTGGACGAGATTTCCGCAGACGTGGAGGTTCGGCTGTCCGAGGACCGGAACTGCCGCATCGAATACGCGCAATCGGAGCGCGAGCCGCTGGAAATCACGGTCAAAAACGGCAAGCTGACGCTGGAACGCAAAAGCAGAAGCAATCACCTGTTTTTCTTCTCCTTCGGGTTCAATTCGCAGAAAATGGATTCCACGGTTCTGTATCTTCCGCCCTCGGTCTGTCAGACGCTTCACGTGGAGACCGTCAGCGGCAGCATTCAGTTGGAAAGCGGTCTGCCCGTGGAAACCGTGGAGCTGTCCGCCGTCAGTGGCAGCATCCGGACAAAAGAACTGACGCCCAAGCGTCTTTCGCTGGAAGCCGTCTCCGGTGAGCTTGCGCTGGAGGAGGTTCGCGCAGACGAAAAGATCTCCTGCGAGACGACGAGTGGGGACATCCGTCTGACCCGCTGCGACGCGCAGGAACTGACCCTCGAATCCGTCAGCGGCGACGTTACCGCCGGTCTTCTGACCGCGAAGCGGATCGAAACGGACACCGTTTCCGGCGACGTGGAGGCCCCGTCCTCCGACACCTCCGCCGGAACCTGCCGCGCCGAAACCGTCAGCGGGGATATTACGATCACGGTTCCGTAAATCATTGCCGCCGGAAAGGGGCTGCCTCCACATACGGAGGCAGCCCCTTTCCGACTTTTTCCTTATCCACGGAACAAAATCCAGCCGAACACCACACACAGGCCGAGGGCCAGCATAAGCAGGGCGAAGCTCAGATTGCCGCGAATGCGCCGCCCGGTCGCCTGCCGGGTGCGGCGGCTTCGGTAGAAGCGCTCGGCGCGCGTCTGCCTGCCCCGCTGGCCGCGCCGCCGGGCCGCACGGTCCAGCCGGTCGCCCAGCCGGTAGGCTACGGAGGACGTGACCGGGTCCTCATCCTCCGGCGGGCTCTGGCGCAGAACCGTTTGTCGCAGGCCCAGCACCAGCGCGTCGGTACTGTCGGAGAAGGCGTGGCTCAGCGTCTTGCCCGCCTGAAGCGTCGCCTTCGCCGCCGGTGCGGTGAGGCGGTTTTCCCCAAAGAGGGCGAACACCGCGCCGAACACACCGGGCAGAAACCGCAGCAGCAGGGGGCGGTAGACCAGCTCCTCCAAATCGAGCGTCTGTGGCCAGCGGTTGACATAATTTCCATCCCGCCGCATCCACGGGCGGACGATTCCCAGATAAACCGCCGCGCCAATGGCGAGGGAGATGGCCGCGCCCTTGAGGTTTTCCAGCGAAAAGTAGTGGATCGCATGGGCAAGCGATTCGCCGTGGAGGAAGTCCACGCCGAGGTTTGCCACCCAGTCCATTGTCTGATTCGGCAAGGCCCCGCAGAGGATCGGCAGGGCCGCCAGCGTCAACGCCAAAGCGGCAGGACGGTTGAGATACCGCTTCATCCCGTCGAATTCGGCCTGCCGGATGGGGTGCTTCTCGACGAAGACGGCCACAAAGAGCTTGGTCATATAGGCCGCCGTCAGGCCGCCGGAGAGCAGGAAGACCCATTCCACCAGCGTCAGCGCCCAGCCGTAGTGCGCGGCGGCCTCGACAATGCTCTCATGGAGCAGGGTCTTACTGACGTAGCCGCTGAGCAGGGGGACGCCAGCAATGCCGGCCGCACCGATCAGGAAGCAGAGCTTCAACAGGGGCTTTTTCCGACCGAAGCCGCGAATCTCATTGAGGTCGAGCCGGTGCAGGTTTCGGTAGACCGTTCCGGCGCAGAGGAAGAGCACCAGCTTGAACAGCGAGTGATTGCTCATGTGCAGGACCACGCCGCGGGCGGCGAGGGCATTTTCCTCCCCGAGCAGGCCGAACACGCCGACGCCCGTGAGGATGAAACCAATCTGCGACATGGACGAGCAGGCCAGCGTCCGTTTGAGGTCGATGGAGAACAGGGCCAGCACCGCGCCGAGCAGCATCGTCACGGCCCCGAGGCAGAGGATCAGCGTCCCCCACGCCGGATTGCCCCGGAAGAGATTGCAGGACAGGACCAGAATGCCCCAGACGCCGGTTTTCGTCAACGCGCCGGAGAGCAGGGCCGAGGCGGGGGCCGGGGCGACGGGGTGGGCCTTGGGCAGCCAGATGTGGAGGGGGAACATGCCCGCCTTGGCGCCGAAGCCGAAGAGGATGCAGACTCCGGCGGTGTAGAGCACCGGAAGCTTGCCCGCCGCCTGCGCGGCCGGATAGAGTTCGGAGACCGTCAGCGTCCCCAGCGTGTCCCAGAGCAGGAAGAGGCCCATCAAGGCGACCAGTCCGCCGATCACGGCGACGGCAAGGTAGGTTTTCGCCGCGCGAATCGCGCCGGCGGTTTCCTCCTGAATGACCCACACGAAGGAGGTGAAGGACATGATCTCAAAAAAGACGAAGGCGGTGTAGAGGTCGCCCGCCAGAAAAACGCCCATCGTTGCCCCCAGCGTCAGGAGCTGGAAGAAATAGTAGCGGTTGCGGTTGTGATGATGGGCAAAATAGTCGGGCGAGAACAGCAGGGTCATTGCCCACATGAAAGCAAAAATCAGCGTATAGACGCGGCGAAAGCCGTCCATCACGAAGGAAAAGCCCATCGTACAGAGGGCGGGCACGGAGGCCGCTGCGCCGCCGCGCACCGCGAACAACGCCAGCGCCAGCTCCAGCAGGCCGACTGCGCCCACAAAGCCGTCCCGAAGGGACTTGCTCCGCCGCCCCAGCAGCCAGCTCACCGGCGCAAGGGCCACCGGCAGGAAAATCAGAAGAAGGATCAGCATGGGAACCTCCAAAATCAACGGAATTGCCCTCCCGTCACAGTCCGGCGATGGCGGCTGCGGCGTTGAGGACCGGCGCTGCGTACAGGCCGAGGGCCAGAAGCGAGACGGAGAGGATCACAAAGGGAACGAGCATCCGCCAGTCGGCCTCGCGGGTCGCCGCCGGAGCGGCGGGTGCGGCATCACGCCGGGGAAACCATGCGCGCACCGCCGGAATCAGCATATAAATTGCGGTGAGAAGGGCGGACAGGAGCAGCGCGCCCGCGCCGACGTAGGCCAGCGGCGTGCCCGCCTCCGCCGCGGCGGTGAGAAGATACCACTTGCTCACGAAGCCGTTGAAGGGGGGAATGCCCGTCAGGGCCAGTGCCGAGAGGGTAAAGGCCGCGAAGGTCACGGGCATTCTCCGTCCGAGGCCGTTGAGCTGGGTGTGATACTCCAGCCCGGTGCGGCAATAGACCGCGCCGGCACAGCAGAAGGCCAGAATCTTGGTCGCGGCGTGGGCCGCCATGTGGACCAGCCCGGCTTGCAGCCCCGCCGGAATGAAAAGCAGGACGCCGAAGAGGACGTAGGAGAGATTCGCCACGGTGGAATAGGCCAGCCGCTTTTTCCAATGCACCTGCTTGAGCGCCATAGCCGAGCCGTAGACCAGCGTGAAGCAGACCAGCGCCAGCGGAACCGCCTGCGCCCACGTTCCGCGCAGCAGGGTCGGGTCAAAGCAGTACCAGCTCAGGCGGATCACGGCGAAGGCGCCGGCCTTGACCACGGCGACGGCATGGAGCAGGGCGGTGACAGGCGTGGGGGCGACGGTGGCCCGCGGCAGCCAGATATGAAGGGGGAAGACGGCAGTCTTGACCCCGAAGCCCAAGAAGCCCAGCACGAAGAAGATCTGCATTGCCGTACCGTCAGGGGCGGCGTTCAGCAGCCCGCCCAGCGAGAAGACGCCGCCCGCGTCCACGGACAGCAGCCACGCCATGGTCGCGAAGCCGAAGGCTGCGCCGCCGAGGGAGAAAATCAGATAGGTGACCGTGGCCCGCAGCGCCTTTTTGCCCATCGGATAGAGGACCAGCGGCGCGGTGGCAAGGGTCAGAAGCTCATAGAAAACGTAGAGCGTCAGAAGGTTCCCCGCCATCGACACGCCGAGGCTCACGGCGTAGGAGAGGGTGAAAAAGCCGAAGAAGCTTCCCAGCCGGGGCTTGCCCTCCAGATAGGACTGGGCGTAAAGCACCGTCAGGGGCCAGAGCGTCGCCAAGATTCCGGCGAAAAAGCGGCCCAGCCGGTCAAAGCGCAGGCAGAGCACCAGCGAATCGGTGATTTGGAGCAGTACGTGGGTGTCCTCCCCGGCGCGGAGGATCAGGAACCAAACGAGCGCGGAGGTCAGAAGCGTCGCACCCAGCGCGACCCGCCCCGGCATCCGGCCCTCCCGGTCTCGGAGCAGGCAGAGCGTCGCTCCACTCAGCAGCGGCAATCCAAGGGCCGCAAGAAACAGCGCGTTCTCCATGGCTCAGAACAGGGCGTGCGCGGCGGAGGCCGTCAGCTCGGACAGGCCGGAGGAGAACAGACCCATGAGGACCGCCGCAACGCCCAGCACCAGAATGGGCGCCCACGTCATTGCGCCGCCCTCGTCGTTCCGGGCGGGCAGGGTCTTATAGCCCTTACCGGGGAAGAAGCCGTCGATGGTGATGGGAAGCAGGTAGCCCGCCGTCAGCAGGGCGGAGATGAGCAGCACCACCGGGACCAGCCACGAATAGACCGGCAGACCGGACGATAGCGCACCCTCGGCCAAATACCACTTGCTGATAAAGCCCGAGGCGGGCGGAATGCCCACCAGCGCCAGCGCGCCGAGGGTAAAGGCCCAGAGCGTTTTCGGCATGGCCTTGCCAACGCCCTGCAGCTCGTCCACCCGGTGTGCGCCGAGGCAGTGGATGAACGCGCCCGCCGCCATAAAGAGGCAGACCTTGATGCAGGCATGGAAGATTACGTGGAGCAGGCCGCCCTGCAGGCCCACCGGCGTAAGCAGGAACAGGCCGGTGAGCACGTAGGAGATCTGGGAGACGGAGGAGAAGGCCAGCCGTTTCTTGAAGACCTTCTCGCGGTAGGCCATCATGGAGCCCATGAAAACCGTTAGCAGGGACAGGCCCAGCCAGGCGTACTGCACCCACGTTCCGCGCAGGAAGTCCACACCCACGCAGTGGTAGATCAGCCGCAGAATGGCGAGGACGCCGGCCTTGGCAATCACGCCGGACAGCACAGCGGAGGCGGGCGCAGGCGCGACGGGATGGGCCGTGGGCAGCCAGCCGTGGAGGGGGTAGAGGCCGGCCTTCGCGCCGAAGCCCAGCACCCCCAGAAAGACGACCACGCGCAACAGGGGCTCATAGCCCCGGACGAGCGCCGGGTCGAGCACGCCGCCGGGTTGAAAATCGAGGGTCGTGCCGTATTTGCCGAGGAAGAAAATCGCGCACAGGGCCAGAAACGCACCGGCCACGGAGTAGAACAGGTATTTGAGCGCGGCGCGGATAGATTCCTCCGTTCGGTCATGGAGCACCAGCGGCATGGAGCAGAGCGTCACCAGCTCAAAGAACAGGTACATGGTAATCAAATTCCCCGCCAGATCCATTCCCGCCAGCGCGCCGAGGGAGAGCAGATAAAAGGCGAAGAAGGAGCGCTCCCGTCCCCCGTGCTCCAGATAGCGGAAGGCATAGATCGCGGCGGCGAGGAAGGCATAGGCCCCCACCGCGAGGAAGATGCGGGAAACCCCGTCCATGCGGACGTTGACGCGGAGGGTGTCCGTCATGGAGAACAGGGGAAAGGCCGTATCCGGCGCAAAGAACAGGGCCGTCACCACGGCGGCCTCCGCCAGCAGGATGGTCAGCACCGCCCCGTGCAGGAGGCGCTTGCGTCCCTCCGGAAGCAGGGCGACCAGCACGCCGCCCGCCAGCGGCAGGAGCACGGCGGCAAGAATCAGAGCATTCGTCACAGTCAAACCTCCTTACGAGAATTGCAGCAGCGCAAGCCCCCGCTCCAGCAGCCCCAGAAGGGGTTGGGCGTGGAGCCCCAGCGCCAGATTGACGGCGCAGAGCAGCCCGGCGGCGGTGAGGAAGCTCCCCCGTCCCCGGCGTTCGGGGACAAGGGCCGCCGACTGCTCCGGCTTGGCATAGATTTGCAGGATCGCGCGTCCGAAATAGCAGGTGTTCAGGATGGTCGAAACCGCCAGAGCCAGAATCGCGGGCAGCAGCTTCCACTGCTCCGCGAGGGCGGCTTGGGCAAAGCCGTATTTCGCCAGAAAGCCCATGGTTCCGGGCACGCCGATCATGCTCAGCGCGCCGATGGCAAAGAGCAGGCCGGCGGGCCGGTCCGCCCTTGCGCTTCCCTGCAGGGCGCGGAGGGTTCTGGCCTCCCCCGCCGCCTCGGACAGACGCGACGCGGCAAGAAACAGGGCGGGCTTTGTCAGTGCATGGGTCAGAATCTGGAAGAGGGCCGCCGCAATGCCCAGCTTGGGCGACAGGCCGAGCCCCAGATAGACGTAGCCGATCTGGGCTGCGGAGGAAAAGGCCAGCATTCGGAACACGTCCTTTTCCGCCATGGCACTGACGGAGCCCAGCACCATCCCCGCCAGGCCCAGCAGGAAGATCAGATCGCCCAGCGCGCCGCCGTAGAAGACCTCCGTGCCAAAGACGTTGCAGATCAGCTTGATCAGCAGGAAGAGATAGCCCTTGGAGATCAGACCGGAAAGGATTCCGGCGGAGGCTGGCGTGGCGTAGCCGTAGGTGTCCGGCATCCAGAAGTGGAAGGGGAACAGACCGCTCTTAATGCCCAGCCCCGCCGTCATCAGACCGACCGCCGCCAGCAGGGAAAAGCGGTACTCCCCGGCGGCCCAGAGGTCGGACACAGCCTGCCGAAGATTGGGAAAAAGCAGGTGCCCCGTCTGGGCATAGAGCAGGATCACGCCGAGCAGGAACAGCCCCGAGCCCACCAGCGAGAAGATCATATAGCGGGTGGCGGCGAGGGTCGTGCGCCCGACGCGGCGGATCATCAGCAGACCGCAGGAGGCAATCGTGCAGATTTCGATGAAGACGTAGCCGGTAAACACGTCGTTGGTGTAGCACAGGCTCAGCAGGGCCGCCAGCACCAGATCCGCCATAACGTAATAGAGGTTCTGACGCTCCGGCGCAACGTCCCGCTCCAGTGCATGGCTTCCGCCCACCAGGCAGAGCAGCAGCACAGCGGAGAAGGCCCCGGCAAAGAGGGGCTCCAGAAGGCCGAAGCGCAGCTCGTTGCCCCAGGGATGGGGATAGTGGCCCATAAGGTAGACTGTGGTTTGCCCGGTCAGAAGTCCCCGGGAGAGCACCAGCGCCGCGCAAATCGCAGCGCCCAGCGCCAGCAGCCGGGAGAGCCATTTGGCCCAGCGCCCGGGCAGGACGGAGCTGACCACCGCGCAGAGCAAACAGGCCACAATGGAAAACAGCGGAAGATTCGCCGCAAATCTCATGGCTCCGCCTCCTCTCCCCGGCGGGCCAGCATATAGATCTGATCCAGATCCAGCGTGTGATACTTGCCATAGAGCCGGACCGTCAGGGCCAGCATCAGCGCCGTCACGGAGACGGAGACGACAATGCCCGTCAGCACCAGTCCCGCCGGAAGGGGGTTGGCATAGTGGTACGGGTTGTTGTTCCCATCGGTGAGGATGGGCGGCACGCGGCCCGGCAGATAGCCGAGACTGGTGAGCAGCAGATAGCCCGCCGTATCCATGATATTGAGGCCGATGATTTTCTTGAGCAGATTCTTATGCAGCAGCAGCGTCCCGAAGCCCAAGGCAAAGAGCAGCACCGCCGCCGTCTGAACTCGATGATCCCAGAGAAGCTGTAGCATCTCAGATACGCCCCCTTCGGAACATGGAATAGAAGCCGTACATCGTGCAGGTGACCACAATGCCGACGGCGATATTCAGCGGCAGGATCAGGCCGGCGGAGAGAACGTCCCCCGGCGTCCCGGTGGTGAAAATCGTTTCGAGGTGATTTGCCCCGCAGTAGAAGGAATAGCACTTTGCCAGCGAGTAGAAGCAGAGCCCCAGCAGGGTGACGGTCCGGAACACCCGCAGGCTGAGATAGCGCTCCAGCGGGGCAAAGCCCCGCCCGATCACAAAGAGGATCAGGCCGCCGCCCAGAATCGCCCCGCCCGAAAAGCCGCCGCCGGGGCCGAGGTGCCCGTTCAGGATCACGTAGATTCCAAACAGCAGAATGATCGGAACCAGCACCCGGGCGGTACAGGTCAGAACCGGGTCCCGGTCTTCCTTGGCGGAAAGCCGTTCTCCGTGCGGCGCGGGGGGCTCCCCGGCCGTGCCGAGCAGGAGGATCATCACCGCGACGACGGCGGTGAACAGGACGTGGGACTCGCCCAGCGTGTCGAAGGCGCGGTAGTCCAGAATCACGCCGGCCACCGCGTTGACCGCCCCGGTTTCGGTCAGGCCCCGCACCAGATAGCGCTGCATGACCTCGTTGTGGGCCGGGGCGTCCTCCGCGCCGAAGGCGGGCAGACCGAGCACCGCAATCAGCAGGCAAAAGGCCAGCGCAGCCAGCAGCAGGGCCGCCAGAATCGGATAGAGGCGGAAAAAGCGCTTCTCCTGCCGCCGCGCCACCGGCTCCACCGGGGCCTCGGGGTTCCACGCGGGGCGTCGGGGCCGTTCGTCCGGCGTCTGATCGGGGCGCAGGGCGTCGGTGAGATCGAAGCTCGCCGCGTCCCACTGCCGCAGTCGGTCAAACAGACTGGTCTTTTTCATCTTCCGCCTTCTTTCTGAGGGTTTGGAGCTTTTTCAGCGTCACAAACAGGAGAATGCCGGAAATGCCCACGCCCACGGCGGCCTCGGTAATCGCCAGATCGGGAGCCTGCAGCAGCGCCCAGACCACGGACATGACGACCGAGTAGGCCATGAAGATAATCAGGCAGACCAGCAGATTTTTGGTCAGCACGGCGCTGAGTCCGCAAACCAGCAGCAGACCCAGAAGCAGCAGCAAAAACAGATCGGTTCCCGTCATGTTCGATCCTCCCGCTCCATGTGCTTGCTTGCGCCCTCGTCGGTGGACAGCTCCAGCCGGGACACCAGCCGGGAGGCCACGGGGCTTCCCAGCCAGAGCAGGCCGAGCAGCAGCAACAGCTTGGGCGCGTATTCCAGACTTCCCGCCGCAAAGAGCAGGCCGAGCACAATCAAAAAGATGCCCAGCGTATCCGCCACGGCGGCGCAATGCAGGCGGTTCATCACAAAACGGAACCGGTAGGTTCCCAGAATCGCCAGAAGCATGGCTCCCACGCCGAGGCCCAAAAACAGGGCCGCGAGCGCGAAGCGCAGCGTCTCATTCATCCCGGTCTTCCCCCTCTCTGTGGGCGGCGATTTTGGCCCGCGCCAGAATCACCACGGTCAAAAAGCTCATCATACAGTAGATCAGCGCAACGTCCAGCAGCCAGCTCTGTCGGAGCAGGACCGCCAGAATGGCGATGCAGGCCGTGGACAGGGTGCCGACGACGTTGATGCCCAGAACGTGATCCGCCGTGCGCGGGCCGCGAATGGCCCGGATCAGCGCCAGCAGAAGCCCCACGCCCAGAAGCAGCAGGGCCCCGGTCAGAAGCCACGAAAACGCTTGTTCCATCTCAGGCCTCCATTCGACGCAGAAGGCGGACGAACACGCCATCCTCGATTTGATCCAGCATCCCCCGATCCAGACAGTGAACGGTCAGAACGTCTCCGCGGGTCTCGACGCTGATCGTGCCGGGGGTGAGGGTGATCGAATTTGCCAGAACGTACCTTGCAAGCTCTGTTTTCAGATCCACGCGCACGTCGATCAGGGTGGGGCGCACGCGGCGGCTTGGGACGAGGATCACAACGAGCACCCCCAGCGCGGCCTTTCCGATCTCCCAGAGCAGAACGCCGAGATAGGCCAGCGCCAGCGGCAGCTTCCGCCAGACGCGCAGCTCTTTTTTCGGCGTGTAGCCGAACAGGGCCTTCATCGCCAGCGCCAGAAGCCCCGTCAGGCCAAGGCCGAAGCAGAGCAGCTCAAAAGTGAACCGTCCGTTGAGCAGAAACCACAGCCCAAACAGCAGCAGATACACGAACGCCGCCTCCTTTTTTGAATTCTGTTTTTTCAGTATAGCACACTTTTTGACAGATTGAAAGTTCAAAACTGAATTTGCGGGAATTTGCGGGATTTTGCAATTCGGTGACCTGCAGGAGGAAACAAGCCGTGCACACCCACGTTCGGGAGCGCAATGTGCGCAATGCGGCAAGGCGGGCACACGCAGATCGACGCCGCGAAGCTACAGCCTTGCCAGAAGCTTGACCTGTTTCATTTTGACTTATCTACATTGGCGTTTCCTGATCTGCGCAGAAAAAACCATTGACTTTTCCCGAAAATCAGGCTAAAATACCCCTGCAACCGGGCCGGACAGCCGCGCGGGACGGTCGAAAGGCCCACCGTGAGGAAAGTCCGGGC
>CACXHI010000093.1 GCA_902767395.1 Oscillospiraceae bacterium | reverse complement strand
GTCCTCCTTCACGGTGCGCCAGTCCGGAAGGGTGATCCCGTCCACCACCTGCTCGGTGGTCTTGGAGCGGTAGACCGTCCCGGCCAGGAAGGTCAGGTCCCGGACAGACAGGCCCGCGTTGAGCGCGTCGGCCACCTCCACAATCGAGCGCTCGCCCATGCCGTAGAGCAGCAGATCGGCCTGCGAATCCAGCAGGATCGAGCGCTTCATCCGGTCCGACCAGTAGTCATAGTGGGCCAGACGGCGCAGACTGGCCTCCATGCCGCCGATGATGATCGGCACGTCCTTGTAGGTCTGGCGGATCAGATTGCAGTAGACCACGGTGGCATAGTCGGGCCGCCTGCCCGTCGCCCCGCCGGGGGTGTAGGCGTCGAATTTCCGGTGGTGCTTGAAGACGGAATAGTGGTTCACCATCGAATCCATATTCCCGCCCATGACCAGAAAGCCCAGCCGCGGCCGCCCCAGCACGTCGATGGAGGCGGGGTTCTTCCAATCCGGCTGGGCAATGATGCCGACCCTGTAGCCCGCGTGCTCCAGCACCCGGGAGATGATCGCGTGCCCAAAGGACGGGTGATCCACATAGGCGTCCCCGATCACATATACAAAATCACACTGCTCCCAACCGCGGGCTTTCACGTCTTTTTTGTTAATCGGCAGAAACATGGAACCGCTCCTTATTACTTATTACTTATTACTTGCTCCTTATTCCTTCCCCGTTGACCCGAACCCGCCGGGGCCGCGTTCGGTTTCGTTTAGCGCGTCCGTCTCGGTGAAGGCGGCGGTCATGCAGGGAACGATGACAAGCTGAGCGATGCGTTCGCCGGGCGCGACGGTCTGCGGTGCGCTGCCGTGGTTGTGGAGGGGAATCCACCACTCGCCCCGGTAGTCCGCGTCCACGACGCCGACCTTGTTGGCCGGGGCGAGGTCCCGCTTGGAGGCAATCCCGCTGCGGGCAAAGATCAGCCCCACCCAACCGGCGGGAATCGCCATCGCGTAGCCCAGTGGGATCATCACCGTCTCGTGGGGCGCAATCACAACCGGCGCATCCAGACAGGCGCACAGATCCGCTCCGGCGGAGGAAGCGGTGGCATAGCGGGGAAACTGCGCCCCCTCACGGAGCCGCCGGACAGGAATGTTGGTCATAGCAACGTTCTCCTTTTTCATTCGGAACCATTTTGAACAAAAGCCTTTCCCTTGCGCAGTTCCTCGCAGTACGGCGGAACCTGAAAAGCTTGACGTAGGAACACGCATTGCCCGTCCGGCATTCGGAACGAATGCAATTTGCCGCAGGCAAATCCAACGTACCGACCCGCTCCACTGTGCGCGGGGAGACATGGCGCACTGGTGTGCGCGGGGAGGCGTGGCGCACTGGTGTGCGCCGCTACCGGGCGCGGGGAGGCGTGGCGGGCTGAACAATTCTCCGTCCCAGACGCTCCTTGAACTCCCGATACCCGAAGTCGGTGAGCTGCTCCAGCGTGCCGTCCTCTCTGCGCCGCCAGATCTGGGGCAGGGGCATTCCGTTGAAGGTGTTGTTCTTGCAGGTGGAGTAGATGGCAAGGTCACCGAACAGAACCAGCTCGCCCTCCCGCAGGGGATGGTCAAAGCGGTAGTCCCCGATCACGTCCCCCGACAGGCAGGAGGGTCCGCCGAGGCGGTACACGTTCGATCTGTCATCCTGCGCGGAGCGCAGCGGAGTCGAAGGATTCGCATCCTCCGACGCGGGGGGAACGGATTCTTCGCTTCGCTCACAATGACAGGCTTGGAACACCGGCGGCTGATACGGCATTTCGATCACGTCCGGCATGTGGCAGGCGGCGGAGCAATCCAAAACGGCGTTTTTCACGCCGCCGTTTTCGGTGACGTCCAGCACGCGGCTGGCCAGAAAGCCCGCGTTCAGCGCCCAAGCCTCGCCGGGCTCCAGATAGACCGTCACCCCCCATTGCGCCTGCGCGAAGCGGATGCAGCGCTCCAGCCGGGGAACGTCGTAGCCCGGGCGGGTGACGTGGTGGCCGCCGCCCATGTTGAGCCACCGCATCCGGGGAAGCACGTCCCCGAATTTCTCCGCCACGGCCTGTAGCGTCACCTCGAGCGCATCGGAATCCTGCTCGCAGAGGGTGTGGAAGTGCAGGCCGTCCAGCAAGTCGATCAGCGCCGGGGTCATCTGCCGCTCCCACTGCGCCCGCGTCGTCCCGAGGCGGGAGCCGGGGGCGCAGGGATCATAGATTTCGTGGCCCTCCTGCGTGGAGCGCTCGGGGTTGATCCGCAGGCCGAGCTGCTTGCCCGCAGCCTTGGCGCAGGGGCCGAATTTCGCAAGCTGAGCAGGGGAGTTGAAGACGATATGCCCCGCGTATTGCAGCAGCGCGTCGAAGTCCTGCTCCCGATAGGCCCCGCAAAAGACGTGGACCTCCTTCTCCGGCAGGGTCTCGAAGCCGAGCCGCGCCTCATAGAGCCCGCTGGCCTCGGTGCCCGCGAGATAGGGTGCGAGCACCGGATAGCAGTCGTAGTTGGAGAAGGCCTTCTGCGCCAGCAGCCAGCGACAGCCGGTTCGGGCGGCGATTTCGCCCAAGAGGGCGGCGTTTTTCCGAAGCTGCCCCTCGTCGATCACATAGCAGGGTGTGGCAAGGCCCCCGAAGAGGTCCTCGGGGGTCTTGCCGTCCAGCGCGGCGAAGGGGGCACGGTGCTCGCCCGTCACGGAATCAGAGCCGGATCATGGCTCTCGGACTTGGGCAGGCCGTACTGATCCAGCGCGGCGAGGAAGGGATCGGGATCAAACTCCTCGACGGTGTGGACGCCGGGCGTGGTCCACTTGCCGGTCAGCATCATCAGCGCGCCGCACATGGCGGGCACGCCGGTGGTGTAGGAGATGGCCTGAGAGGCAACCTCCCGGTAGCATTCCTGATGGTCGCAGACGTTATAGATATAGTAGGTTTTTTCCTTGCCGTCCTTGCGGCCGGTGAAAACGCAGCCGATGTTGGTCTTGCCGTGGGTGCGGGGACCGAGGCTGGCGGGATCGGGCAGCAGGGCCTTGAGGAACTTGATGGGAACAATCTCCCTGCCCTCGAAATTGATGGGGGTCGTGGAGAGCATTCCGACGTTCTCCAGACACTTCATGTGGGTCAGATAGCTCTGGCCGAAGGGCATGAAGAAGCGGATGCGCTTGACCTCGGGGAGGTTCTCGGCCAGGGATTCGATCTCCTCGTGGTG
>CACXHI010000092.1 GCA_902767395.1 Oscillospiraceae bacterium | reverse complement strand
TCAACCCGTTGATAGATCTGCCTCCACTTCTCCATCTTCTTGTCGAACTGCTCCCGCTGATCCTGCGCAACCTGCTCCTGATGGGTAAACAGATTCCGGCGGAAGGAGAGGTAGTCCCGATAGGAACAGCGGCAGACGGAGATACGGCACCGGGTCTTTCGGATGAGCTGCTCCATGTGGATAATGACGTTGGCTGTCCGCTCGATCAGCGTCTCGTCATGAGAGATATAGAGGATCGGAAGCTTGCTTCGGGTGATGAAGTCCTCGAGCCAGCGGAGCGTCGGAATATCCAGATCATTTGTCGGCTCGTCGAGCAGCAGGATGTCCGGCTCCTCCATCAGCAGGCGGGCCAACTGCACCTTGATCCGCTCGCCGCCGGAAAGGGTGGCGAGTTTCTGCTCGGACAGAAGAAACTCCAAGGACAGGCCGAGCTTCGCCAAAACGTCCATGTGCAGATAGTATTCCGTGTCTCCGAAGTAGGTCAGCAGAGACAACGCCTGATCGCACGCCGCCATCATCTGCGGGAGGTAGGCGATTTTTCCGTGCTTGACCACCTCGCCTGTGCAGGTGCAGTAGTCCTCCACGAGCGCAGGGTTCACAATGTATTTCAGAAGCGTGGACTTGCCGTCCCCCTCCTCCCCGATCAGAACGGCTTTGTCGTGGGCCTTCAGGGAAAAGGAAAAGTCCTCCGCCAGAGATCGTCCGTCCTTTTTCAGACAGATTGAAATGTGTTTCAGTTCCAGCATATTGTTCCTCCATGCAGAAAAAGACTCCATTTTCGACAGCGAATCACCGCCCATCGAAAATGGAGTCCTTCCTTGCGTACAATTATGCTCTGGGAGCATCAAGGTGCAACAGACAACGTAATCCAAATTTCAACAGCAAAAGCAGTCCGTGGCGCAGATGCGGCCCCAGACGCTGCGATTCACTATCCTGTCAATTTGAATTACGCAATGATCATTGTCGCACCTCACACTTCGTTTCTGTCATCACTATAGCACACAAACGCCGCCCTGTCAATCCAAAAGTGGGAAAGCCGGTATTTCCCCTTGTCTGGCGTGTCGAAATATGGTATAATGAGGGCATCTGTCAGAACAGGAGGATGCTTCCATGAAAGAAATCACATCGGAGTTGCTGGAGCGGTTCCGGGCACAGGCGGCTGCGCGTCCGGTGCTGAAAACCCTCCATGCAGCCATGTCCAAGTCGGACATGGCGGATCTGGCCTACGTCCCTGCGGCGGCGGCAAAGCTGAACGGCGATTTCTCCGTGGAGCTGACCACCCGCGGCGTAACCTTTCAGAAGAGAAGCGGACGGTGCTGGCTCTTTGCCGTTCTGAACATTCTGCGCGAGCGAATTTCCGAGACCTGCGGCTTGGAGAAGTTTGAGCTTTCCGCGAACTATCTGGCCTTCTATGACAAGCTGGAAAAGGCAAACAATTTCCTGGAGCTGATTATTGCCCACGCTGACAAGCCGCTCAACGACCGCATGATGGAATACGTCCTCGAAGGCTTCGGAGACGGCGGTTACTGGGACATGGCGGCCGATCTGGTGAAGAAGTACGGCGTCGTGCCCGCCAGCGCTATGCCGGAAACCTACCAGTCCACGCACACTGCGGAGTTCGACGCCCTGCTCGACACCCTGCTGCGCAAGGACGCGGTGCAGCTCCGCGCCCTGATTGCGGAGGGCGGCGACCCCAGGGCCGCGAAGGAGGCCATGCTGGAGGAGGTCTACCGGATGGAGTGCATTGCCTTCGGAGAACCGCCTGCAAGCTTCCACTTTGAATACCGTGACAAGGACAAGGTCTTCCATGCGGAGCGCGGACTGACCGGGCGAAGCTTCTATGAGAAGTACGTGGGCGACGCGCTGGACGACTACATCACGATTACGAATCACCCCACACACGGTCTGCCGATGAACCTGTACTACGTCTTCCACTACATCGGCTCGATGGCGAACCGCGACATTGTCAACCTCAATCTGACCGTGGAGGAGATGGAGGAACTGACCGTCAAGCAGCTCCGCGACGGTGAGCCGGTGTGGTTCGGATGCGACTCCGGGGCCTTCGGCAACCGGGAGGAGGGCGTCTGGGACCCCGCGAGCATGGATTACTCCGGCCTGATGGACGGCATCGACTTCCGGATGTCCAAGGGGGATCGGCTGGAAACGCACGACAGCTTTGCCACCCACGCGATGATCTTCGTCGGCGTGAACTTGGACGAGAACGGACAGCCCGACCGCTGGAAAATTGAGAACAGCTGGGGCGAGGATGCCGGGAGAAAGGGCTATTTCGTTTGCAGCGAGCCATATTTCCGCGAGTTCGTCTATGAGGTCATTGTCCGCAAGAAACACCTGACCGACGCCCAGCGCGCGCTGCTCGAAGCCGAGCCGATACGCATCCAGCCTTGGGAGGGCGACTGGCTGTAGGCCGCATCGCCACCGAAACCGCATTGCAAACGGACAGGGGCACGGGGTCAGGTTCCAAATGTCGGGACAAGCATTGCTCGTCCGCCGACGCGCTTGTGCGTGTCGAAACGGGCAGACAGGCAATGCTTGTCCTTGCTTCATCGTTGCTCCGCTGCATAGGAGCAGGGACCGCTGATGACAGCGGCCCCTGCTCGTTCTATCCGTTTTCCCTTTGCAAAACACTGATATTCAGCTCTACATCGTCAAATCGCTCCACGCCCCAAGGCTGAAAGCCGAGCTTTTTCTGGAGCGCACAAGAGGCAAGATTGGACGGTATGTAGTCATATACAAAATAGTCTGCTTTTCCCTCTGAAAAATAGCCGGATATCAGGCCGCGCAGGGCCTCCGTCATATAGCCCTTCCTCTGCTCGGACTTCGCCACGGCGAGAGAAACGGAGAAGCCGGTTTTCCCCTGCAGGGTCGGGTCTTCCGACACCCTTTTGAGGGGCGGTTGCAGGCTGAAATGTCCGATCACCTTTCCGGTTTCTTTTTGCACCACGGCATAGAAGAGGCTGTTGTGCTGAAGCCATTGAAAGCATTCAAGCGCGGAGGCCTGATCTGTCACGCCGTTCAGCCCGAGCTGCGCCTGCAATTCCGGATCCATAACGTAGGCATAGTAGTCCCCGAAGTCGTCCGCAGTTTGGGGGCGGACGATCAAGCGGTCGGTCTGAATGCGCATCACATGGCCCAGCCGTTCCTGTTTGGGTGGCGATTCCTGACGACCGGCATTCGCAATCCAAGGGGAATAGGCGCCCTTCTCCAGAATATCCGCAATTCGCTCGCACGCATGACCGTCACCGTAGGGATTGCAGGCATGGCTCATCTGTTCGTAAGCTTCCCGATCCTCCAGAAGCAGCTTGAAGGTCTTGTAGATGGTTTCCTCGTCGGTACCGACCAGCTTCAGCGTTCCGGCGCTCACGCCCTCCGGGCGCTCCGTCGTGTCGCGCATGACCAGAACCGGAACGCCGTAGCTCGGGCATTCCTCCTGAATGCCGCCGGAATCTGTCAGACACAGGTAGCTCCGCGCCTCGAAATTATGGCAATCAAAGACCTCAATCGGCTCGATGATGTGAATGCGGTCGCAGGCTCCGAGCTCTTCCTCCGCCGCCTGCCGCACGACCGGATTCATGTGGATCGGATAGACGGCCTTGCATTCGGGATGCTCTTCCAGCACGCGCCGGATGGCCCGGAACATGTGGTGCATGGGCGCTCCGAGGTTCTCGCGTCGATGGGCTGTGATGAAAATCAGCTTGCTGTCGCCCACCCAGTCCAGCTCCGGATGGGTGTAGTTCTCCCGAACCGTGTGCTGCATGGCGTCGATCACCGTATTGCCGGTGACGTAGATGGTTTCGGGGTTTTTCCCCTCCGCAATCAGATGATCCGCCGCCAACTGCGTCGGGGCAAAATTGTACTGACTCACAATGCCGACCGCCTGTCGGTTGAATTCCTCCGGATAGGGGCTGTAGAGGTTGTAGGTTCTGAGCCCCGCCTCCACGTGTCCCACCGGAATTCGCAGATAGAAGCAGGCCAGCGCGGTTACAAAGGTGGTGGAGGTGTCGCCGTGGACCAGCACCACGTCCGGCTGCACCCCTTCCAGCACGGTCTTGATGCCGTTCAGAATATTGGTGGTAATGTCGAACAGCGTCTGCCGCTCCTTCATGATATTCAGGTCATAATCCGGAACGACCCCAAAGGTCTCCAACACCTGATCGAGCATCTGTCGATGCTGCGCAGTGACGCAAACCACAACCTCAAGGCCCGCCCTCTTCTTCATCTCCAGAATCAGAGGGCAGATTTTGATTGCCTCCGGTCTGGTGCCGAAGACACACATGATTTTTTTCATAATGACTCCCTTATTTGTCCGCGATCTGCGCTGATTCCTTGCAAAACGCGCAGACTATGAAAATGGCGTTTCCGGTTGGAAACGCCATTTTTGGCCAGAGAAGCACCAAGCGCAGAAGCTTACTCTTCCTCGTCCTTCTTGGCGTCCTCAATAATCTTCGCCTGATTCATCTGCGGGACCTCCTCGTAGCGCACGAACTTGAGGCTGTAGGAGCCGCGGCCCTGCGTCATGGAGCGCAGATCAATCGCGTAGGAGCTCATCTCTCCGATGGGAACCTCGGCCTCGACGACCTGCTGGCCGTTGCCGCAGGGGTTCATGCCCATCACGCGACCGCGGCGCTTGTTCAGATCGCCGATCACGTCGCCCATGTTGGCGTCCGGCACATAGACCTTGAGCTCGGCAATGGGCTCGAG
>CACXHI010000091.1 GCA_902767395.1 Oscillospiraceae bacterium | reverse complement strand
CGGAGGAAGAAGCCGCTGCGGTTCCGCCCGAGGTGCGGCACGAATGGGAGCCGACCGGTTCTCTGCCGACGCTGGAGGAAATCTTCGGCGCAGACCCCGCACCCGCCGCCGTGCAGGAACCGCCCTCGGCCCAAGGGGCCTCGGACCCGGAGACAGCGCCGAAGGACGATCAGGATTCCCCGCCCGCCCCGGAGGGGAGCATCGAACAACCGGACAGCATCCCAACGGAGGAGCAACCGGCGCAGCCTCGCCCGGAGTGGCACAGAAAGCTGGCGCTCTGGCTGCGGCACGCTGCCAACGGACTTGGCGCGGCTCTCTCCGTCCGACAGACGGCGGAGCCGTCTGCGCCGGAAGCGGGGGCTGCGCCGGACGTTCCTCCCGCTTCCCCGGCGAAAACGAATCAGGAAGCGGTTGCGGAGGCGTCGCAGACAGCGGCGTCGGAGGGGGGAAAGGTCGAACAGACGCGGCCCATCGAACCGCAAAATGCGACAAAGTCTCAGCCCGAACCCACTGCGGCACCGTCCGAGCCGGAATCCCGGCCTGAGGCGGCTCCCGTGCAGTCCGAGCCGGAGCCCAAGCAGGAGCCCACTGTGGTCTCTACGGAGCCCGCGCTGCAGACTGCTGACGGAGCCTCGGACGAACCGCGTTCGGGCGATTGGGAGCCGCTTTCCCTGTTTGGCGAGCAGAAGAATGACAATGCGCTGCCCGACTGGGGGAAGCTGATCAACCGCGCCATGACCCCGGAGGGGCAGACAGTTCCTATGGATCTGCCCGGCCCGCAGCTGCATCCCTCCGCGCCGAAGCGATCTGAGAATGCCGATGAGATGGAGCCGACCGACAGCCCGGCGCTGTCTGAAGTTCCGGCGTCCGGATCGGAGGCGCCTGCCTCTGCGCCGATCCTTCAGCGCGGCGCAGGTCTGCTGACGTCGCTCTTTGCGGCCGGCCGCAGAAGAGTGGAGGCGCGCCGGGAGGAAGCCGCGCGCCAGAGTGCGCAGAAAGAGGATGGCCCGGCGCCTGCGGAGCCGACGAAGGGACAGCGCACAGCCCCTGTGGAGGTTCCTTCCGCGTCGTTATCTGCTGCTGAGGCAGCGGAGCATCCCGAGACGGCGGAGCCCGTGCTGTCAGCCTCGGTTCGTCCCGAGACGGCGGAGCCGGAGGCAAAACCCCGCTGGCCGGAATCGGTGCGAAAGCTGTCCGAGACTGAGCCGGAAAGAGCCGAGGAGCCGTCATGGGCGGAGGAAACCTATCGCACCTATGCAAAGCCGTTGGATCGGATCGGCGCGCGCTTGATTGCCACCGGCCTTCTGACACTGCTCAGCTTGTTCTTTACGCTGTATTTGAATCAGGGCTGGACCTTCCTGCCCCAGATTTTTTCCGGCGGAACCACGGTCTACGTGCTGCTTGCGCTGCTTGTGTGCATGGTTCTGGTGAACCGGAGACTCTATTTCCGTCAGTGGCGGGGCAAGCATGGCCTTCGGCTTGAATTGTTGATCGGCATTGCCACCCTCTTTACGGCGCTGGACTGTATTTCGGCTGCGACGGCGCTGCGTCCGCCCTTCCCGGTGGTGGTTGGAATGCTTTTGATGATCTACCTCTGGGGCAGCTATGACCGGGGGCTGGGTATGACTACCTCCGTGAAGATTCTGCGGGAGGAAACGCTCTCCGCGGGCGTCAGCGAGGTGCAGGACGAGGCGGTGGGAAGCCGCGGCCTGATCCGTACCAAGCCGGACGTGGAGCAGTTTATGCAAAAGCTGGAGACGCGGGATCTGGTTGACCGGGCAATGGCCCGCTATACCCCCGCTGCCGCTGCCATCGGTCTGCTCGTGACTCTGTTTATCAGCTTCCGACTGGGGCAAGAGCTGTTCTGGACCGGTTCGCTGGTCTTTCTGGGCAGTGTTCCCGTGGCCGGCCTGCTGGCCTATCCCCGGCTGTTCTGTCTGGTGGCGGGGCGGCTCGCCAACGCACAGGCGGCCCTGTGCGGCTACCACGGAGCGGAGGTCTTCGGCGGGGAGCATTCCATCCTGATCGGGGACGCGGATGTGTTCCCGCCGGAATCCCTGACGCTGAACGGCTTTAAGGTCTATAACGGCAACCCGGACCGGGTGATTGCCTATGCCGCAGCGGCCTTCCGCTGCTCCGAGAGCGCACTGGACCCGGTGTTCGAGCAGCTTCTTGTCACCCATAACGGGCGGCACTACCATGTGGACGATTTCCGCTTCTATGACAGCGGCGGCATCGGCGCCAGCATCCATCAGGACGTGGTGCTGCTCGGTTCGCTGGACTTTATGAAGCGGATGGGGGTCCATATGGACAAGGGCGCAAGAGTGAAGCAGGCGGTGTATATGTCCCTCAACGGGGAGCTGGCTGCGGTCTTTGCCGTGCGTTACACGCCGCCGGAGAATCTGCGCCGGGGACTTGCCTCCATTGCCGGAAATCGGCATTTCAAGGGCATTCTGGTCACGCGCACCTTCCTCGGAACGCCGAGCTTCCTGAAAGCCAAGTTCGGCATCCCCACCGGGGCCTTCCACTATCCCTCCACCAAGGAGCGCGTCCGCCTGTCTGAGGCGCAAATGAAGCCGACAGGGGAGCAGGGCGCGATTCTGGCGAAGGACAGCTTCTCAGCCTTTGCGCAGGCCGCAGCCGCAGGACGGTTGCTCCGCTCCGCAACGCTGGGCGCTGCGGTTCTGGCCCTGCTCGGCGGGATCGGCGGCCTGATCCTGATGGGAATTCTCGCGGCCCTGCCCGCTTATGAGACGGCAACGGCGCTGAATCTGCTGCTCTATGTGACAGCGTGGCTGGTTCCGACCCTGTTGCTCACCGCATGGGGAAGGCATTATTAAGCGGGCCGCATGGATTTCTGCGTTCCCCACAAACCTGATGCAAATGCGAATTGCCGATTGACAATTCGCATTTGTTCATATATAATATTACCAATTGTGGCTGAAAGTGGAGTTTCATCCGCGTGAAAGGAGAAAATATAATATGTACACTGCGAAGGATATCCGCAACATCGCCCTGCTGGGTCACGGCGGCGACGGCAAATCCGCTCTGTGTGAGAGTATGCTGTTCAACACCAAGGTGATTACCCGTCTGGGCAAGCGTGCCGACGGCACCACCGTCTCCGACTTTGACGACGAGGAGAAGAAGAGACAGTATTCCATCAAGACCTCT
>CACXHI010000090.1 GCA_902767395.1 Oscillospiraceae bacterium | reverse complement strand
CCCACGCTCGTATTCGGGACGACGCCGACCACCGTGACTGCCTCGCCCCGCGCATCCTTCAGGCGCAGAACGGTATAGCCGTTTTCCGCGTTTTGAAAGACCACAGCCGCAACGCTGCCCTCCACACGCACCTGTTCGTTTTCCATGGATCGTTCCTCTCTGCTCCGCTTGGGGTTTGTTCCCCTTATTTTACACAAAAAAACCCGATCTGCATAGTCCTAATTTCAAAATCGCAGGATTTTTTTCGGATTTCCCGTTTCGATGTGCCGCGCTCTTTACAATTTGCGCGTTTTGCGGTATAATATCCCGGAGAAATACAGATCCAATTCTCGGAACATCAAAGACAAGGAGTGACAGACATGACCAAAACAGTTTTGAACATTGAAGGGATGATGTGCGGAATGTGCGAGGCGCACGTGAACGAGGCCATCCGCAAGGCCTTTGCCGTTCAGAAGGTGACATCGTCCCACAGCAAGAACAAGACGGAAATCCTCTCCGACGCGCCGCTCGACGAAGAACTGCTCAAGGCGACGGTGGCCGCCACCGGCTACACGCTGAAGGGGATTACCTCCGAGCCATACGAGAAGAAGCACTTCTCTTTGTTTGGAAAATGACAGCCTGCAATTTCGGCGCCCGCCCCTTGGAAGAGGCGGACGCCGAAATTGCGGAGACGCAGACAGAAAAACCCCCGCTGTGGCCGTGTACACCCATTTATAACCTGCACGAATCGAGCAGGTGGGTCGCCCCTCTGGGAGTTCTCTGTTCCCAACGTCCACTGCGGTCGCGCCGCAGCAGGAGGTCTACAATCCGTCGCAGAAGATCAGGCGTCCCGTAAAAAAGATGTGGGTCTAAAAGAGTGCATCACGTACCAAGCAGGGAAGTTTTTCTGTCTAAAATTGGAGGGGAATCTCCCCGAAGCTCCGAAGGGGCTACGGGTTCTCTTCCTCCCCTTCTTCTTCGTAGTCGTTCAACAGAAGCTCATACACCGCAGCCAACTCGTCCTCGTCGGTCACAGCTTCCAGAAGCTCTTCTCCGTCTTCCTCCGTGACCTTCAGGACACTGACCTCCAGTTCCTCGGCTTCGTCGTCGCTGCCGGCGGGGCAAACGCCTAAGTAGGTGCAGCCCTGATACTCAACGGAGCAGAGAACCTCAAGCTCATATTCCTGACCGTCCTCGTCGGTGATGGTGATGAAGTCGTCTCCGAACAGTTCGCTCATGTAGGATTCCTCCAGCTTCTTTATGGCTATATTTTAACTGTTTTCAGGAAAAAAATCAATAGAAATCTTGCTGTTGATTAGTGGCAGATTTCGCAAATATTTCGCACAGAAATTGTGCAGGCTAACGAAAATCGAAAAAAACAGTGATTGGAATTTGCACTTTTCCAATGGATATTGTATAATAGAACGGATCGCGCGCCGGATGTGCGAAAAAACGCTTGGAATGAGAGGTTTTTTATGAATATTTATACAAGGCAAAAGTCGCCGGAGAAGAAACAGAATCCCTATGAGCCCGAGGGCGTGGCGGGGACGATCTACGTTATGCTGCATGATATGGTCGCAATTCTTGCGGTCATCACGGTCTGCTTCATCTTCCTTGTACGGCTGGCCGGCGTTTCGGGCTGCTCCATGTATCCCACGCTGGTCGGCGGGGAGGAGTATGAGGGCGCAGCGGGCGACTATCTCCTGCTTCGGAGTAATTTTCTCTCTGCTTCCTATGAGCAGGGCGACGTGGTTGTGGCCTCGGTGCCGCAGTTCCAGAACGGGAAGCCCATCGTCAAGCGCGTGATTGCCGTCGGCGGTCAGACCGTCCGCTTCCAAAGGGGGGAGGACGGATGGATTCACGTCTGGGTGGACGACGTGCTCCAGTCCGAGGAACAAATCAACGGCCCGATGGTGGAAACCGGGATCGGCTTTGACGGCAGCTCCGTCATTGTTCCGGAGGGCGGCTACTTCCTGATGGGCGACAATCGAAACAACTCCACCGACAGCCGCGATTCCAACGTGGGCGTGGTGGACGGACGCTATATCGTCGGCAAGGCCCTCGGGATCGTGCTGCCCGGTCAGGATGAACGAAAGGACGGAAGCAGAGACTGGAGCCGCATTGGAGGAATTGATGAGTGAATCCATGAACGTGCAATGGTATCCGGGGCACATGACCAAGACCCGGCGGATGATGGAAGCGGAGCTGAAGCTGGTGGACGCTGTCTGCGAAATCATCGACGCCCGCATTCCGATCTCCTCCCGCAACCCGGACGTTGACGCCATCTGCGGAACGAAGCCCCGGATGGTAATTCTGAACCGGATCGACATGGCGGACCCGGTTCGCACGCGGGCTTGGGCCGACCATTTCAAGGCCAGAGGCTTTTCCGTGATCCAGACCGACTGCAAGAACCGGAAGGGGATCACGGACTTCTCGCCGGCGCTCAACCGCCTGCTGGCGGACAAGCGCCGCCGCTATGCGGAAAAGGGCATGGCGGGCAAGCCCCTCAAGGCGATGGTGGTGGGGATTCCCAACGTGGGCAAATCCACCTTTATCAATCAGGTGGCGAGGCGCAAGGGAGCCAAGGCCGAAAATCGCCCGGGCGTGACGCGGGGAAAGCAGTGGGTCACGGTGGATCAGGGCCTTCTGCTGCTCGACACGCCGGGCATTCTCTGGCCCAAATTCGAGGACCCGGAGGTTGGCCTGCGTCTGGCGTGGACCGGCGCGATCAAGGACGACATTCTGGATCTGGAAACCTTGTCCGCCCGCCTCATGGCCCAGCTCTGGCAGGACTATCCGCAGGCCGTTCGGGAACGCTATAAGCTCGAACCGGAGGAGGAAGCGGCTGAGAACGCTGACGCAATCAGCGTGTCTCCCGCCGCGCTGGGATTTGCCCTGCTGGAACAGGCCGCCCGCAAACGGGGCTTCCTCCTTCCCGGCGGCGTGCTGGACGTTGAACGCATGGCGAAGGTGCTGCTGGAGGAATACCGCTCCTGTAAATTGGGACGTTTTACACTGGAAAAAGCTGAAACTGGAAGCCTATCTGCTGGACACGGCATACAGCTACCACGCGCAGTATTTCAAAGCGGTGAAGCTGTGACAAAACTGGAAAGAACGATATGAGCATGGATTTGTATGCGTATGAAACAGCGCTTCGCGCGCAGGGTGTCTCCTGCATCTGCGGCGTCGACGAGGCCGGACGCGGGCCGCTGGCCGGCCCGGTCTGTGCCGCTGCCTGCATTCTGCCTGCCGGCGTGGAGCTTCCGGGACTGAACGACTCCAAGAAGCTCACCGAAAAACGCCGGGAGGCGCTTTATACGCAGATTATCGCGCAGGCTGTCGCATGGGCGGTCTGTCTGGTGGATGAAAAAACCATCGACGAAATCAATATCCTGCAAGCCACCTTCCGTGCCATGCGCGGTGCGGTGGAGCAGCTTTCTGTGCGCCCCGACCTCTGCCTGGTGGACGGCAACCGTGATCCGGGTCTTGGCCTGCGCACGCAAACCGTGGTGAAGGGAGACGCCGCGTGCGCTTCCATTGCCGCCGCGTCGATTCTTGCCAAGGTCACGCGGGACCGCCTCATGGTGCAGCTCGACGCGCAGTATCCCGGCTACGGCTTTGCCGCGCACAAGGGCTACGGCACGAAGGCGCACTATGCCGCCCTTGACGCGCTGGGGCTGTGCCCGATTCACCGGCGCAGCTTCCTCAAGACCTATGAATCTGCATAGGACAGCGGGGGACTGGGGAGAGGCGCTGGCCGCCAAGTACCTGAAAAGACAGGGGTATCGGGTGCTGGAGCGGAACTACGCCTGCCGCTTCGGAGAGATTGACCTGATTGCTGCCAACCGGGAGTTTCTGGTGTTTGTCGAGGTCAAGCTCCGAAGGTCGGACGCCTTTGCGCGGGCGTCCGAGTTTGTGGACTGGCGCAAGCAGACGCGGCTGCGCACCACGGCGGAGCTGTGGCTGTCGCAGCATGAGACGGAGCTGCAGCCCCGCTTTGACGTCATAGAGATTTACGCCCCCGAGGGGACGGAAACGAAAAAACCGATCATCAACCATTTGGAGGATGCTTTTCAATGAGAGAACGCTTTCCCGTATTCGACCTCCATTGCGATACCGCAGTGGAGCTTTCCCTGCAAAAAAAGGATTGGGCCGAAAACGACCTGCATATGGATCTGAACCGTGCGGACAGACTTCTGACCCATCACCAGTTCTACGCCTTCTGCTGTGTCTATGACAAGCAGCTTCTGCCCCTGCCGGGGCCTCTGGCGGAGTCCAGATTCTATACCGCCGTCAACGATTTCTATACCCAACTGGAGCAGAACAGGGAGTGCGCCAAGCTCTGCCGCAACGTGGAGGATCTGATCGTCGCGGCGCAGGAGGGCAAGCAGGGCGTGTTCCTTTCCCTCGAAGGGCCGGAGGCGATCGGCTGCGATCCGGACCGTCTGGAGGAGCTGAAGGAGCTGGGCTTTCTGATGACGACCCTGACGTGGAATTTCCCCAACGCCCTTGCCGGTCCGCACGGAACCGAGCAGGGCCTGACGGAGCAGGGCAAGGCTTTTGTCCGCAGAGCGCAGGAGCTGGGCATTGTGATCGACGTCAGTCACCTGTCCGAGAAGGCCTTCTGGGATCTGGTGGACATCACCTCCGCGCCGATTGTGGCCTCGCACTCCAACAGCCGCGCCCTGTGCGGACATAGCCGCAACCTGACCGATCAGCAGTTCAAGGTGATCTGCAACCTCGGCGGCCTTGTGGGGCTGAATCTCTATGCGCCCTTCCTGAACGAGAGCGGCAAGGCCGACTTCTCCGACGTGAAGCGCCATCTGGAGCACTTTCTGGAGCTGGGCGGCACGCATCATCTGGCGCTCGGCGGCGATTTGGACGGCTGCGACGCGCTGCCTGCGGGCTTTACCGGGGTTGAGAGCTACAACGATCTGGGCCGCTACCTGATGCAGTCCGGCATGGAGGAGCTGACAGTCAACAACGTCTTCAACAACAATGCAGTCCGTTTTGCCATGCAGCATTTGCAGCGCAAGCGGGTGGGTGGCTGACATGGCGCTCTACGCCATCGGAGATCTGCATCTGTCCTTCGAGGCGGACAAGCCTATGGACGTGTTCGGCAAGCGTTGGGTCGGCTATGTGGAAAAGCTTCGCGCCGGACTTTCCGTGATCGGCCCGGAGGATACCACGGTTCTGCTCGGAGATCTGAGCTGGTCGATGGATCTTGTACACGCCCGCGAGGATTTTGCTTTCATCAACGCCATTCCGGGCAGGAAGATCATTCTCAAGGGCAACCACGACTACTGGTGGACGACGGCGACGAAGTTCTATCAGTTCTGTGCGGCGAACGGCTTTGAGAACCTCTGGGTTCTGAACAACAACTGTTTTGAATACGAGAATGTGGCAATCTGCGGAACCCGCGGCTGGTTCTTTGAAGAAGAGCGCGGCGGCGCACACGACGCCAAAATTCTGAACCGGGAGCTGATCCGGTTGGAAACCTCCCTCAAGGCGGCGGGGGATCGGGAAAAGCTCTGTTTTCTCCATTATCCGCCGGTCTACCGGGGCTATCTCTGCCGCCCAATTCTCGATCTGCTCCACCGCTATGAGGTGAAGCGCTGCTGGTATGGGCATCTGCACTCCGAAAGCCACCGTCTGGCCATCACCGGGGCGTTCGAGGGTATTTCCTTCCGGCTTGTGTCCGCGGATTATCTCGATTTTTGCCCGGAAGGGATCAAGCCATGACCCAATTGCCGGAATCTGAAAAAAACCGGGAAAAAACAGTGAAAAATTCAAAAATTACCCCTTGCTTTTTTATTCTTTTCTGTTAGAATATAGCAGATTGGGCGACAATGCCTGCAATCGTGTAACAAACGGCGTCCTTGCCGTCACCATATTGGAGGATTCAAACCATGACTATCAAAAGCGCAAACAGAGAGAACAACAAGCTGACCGTTAACGTCGAGATCGAGAAGGAAGTCTTCGAGGCCGGTATCTCCAAGGCTTACCTGAAGAACCGCAAGTACATCGCCGTTCCCGGCTTCCGCAAGGGCAAGGCCCCCCGGAAGATGATCGAGAACCTGTACGGCGCACAGGTCTTCCATACCGACGCAGTGGAGGAAATCTTCCCCGACGTGTTCAAGGAAGCCGTCACCGATCAGGGCTGGAAGACGGTTGGACAACCCTCTGTGACCGATATGAACGTCCGCGACGACATGACGCTGGAGCTGACCATCGAGGTCGAGCTGTACCCCGAGGTGGAGCTGGGCCAGTATCAGGGCGTCGAGGCACCCAAGGCTGCCTACGAAGTGACCGATGAGGAAGTGGAAGCCGAGCTGGATCGCAAGGCCAATGAGGTTGCCCGCATTGTCACCGTGGAGCGCCCCGCGCAGGACGGCGATACCGTGGTCATCGACTACAAGGGTCTGAAGGATGGCAAGCCCTTCGAGGGCGGCAGCGCCGAGGGCTATGAGCTTCGTCTCGGCAGCCACACCTTCATCCCCGGCTTCGAGGATCAGTTGATCGGCGCCTGCGCCGGTGAGGAAAAGGCCCTTGATATCACCTTCCCCGAGGACTATCACGCCAAGGAGCTGGCCGGTGCGCCCGTGGTCTTCGAGGTGAAGGTCCATGAGGTCAAGCAGACTCAGGTTCCCGCCAAGGACGACGAGCTTGCCAAGGACGTTTCCGAGTTCGATACGCTGGACGAGCTGCGCGCCGATCTGCGCAAGCAGATCGAGAACCGCAAGGAGGAGGAAGCCTCCCGCGCCTTCGAGTCCGCGCTGATGGAGAAGATTTCCGAGGCCGCCAAGGTGGAGATTCCCGCTGCCATGACCGAGGATGAGGTCAACGCAGAGCTCGAGAACTTCGACTATCAGCTCCGCTCTCAGGGCATGAGCCTTGAGCGGTACAGCAAGATGCTGGGCGGCGACCTGTCCGGTTTCAAAAACGGCATCCGTCCCTCTGCCGAGAAGCAGGTGCGTCTGCGTGTGGTTCTGACCGCGATTGCCGAGGCCGAGGGCCTGACCCCGACCGAGGAAGAGCTGAACGCCGAGTACGAGAAGCTGGCGGAGCAGTATAAGCTGGACGTCGAGAAGATCAAGAGCATCATCCCCGCGCAGGACGTCACCACCGATCTCAAGGTTCGCAAGGCCCGCGAGTTCGTTCTGGAGAAGGCTGTCGCCGTCGCGCCCGCTGCCGCTGAGCAGGAATAATTCCCGCTTCGGTTGGTTACAATGCTTTAGCATCCAAACACGGGGCCGATTTCCATCGGCCTCGTCCCAGACCGGAAAGGAGATACGACCATGAGCTTAGTTCCCTACGTGGTGGAGCAGACCAGCCGCGGTGAGCGGTCCTACGACATTTTCTCCCGTCTGCTGAACGATCGGATCATCATGCTCTCCGAGGAAGTCAACGATACCACTGCGTCCCTGATTGTGGCCCAGATGCTCTATCTGGAGGCGCAGGATCCGGATAAGGACATCCAGTTCTATATCAACAGCCCCGGCGGTGTGATTACCTCCGGCCTCGCCATCTACGATACCATGCAGTATATCAAGTGCGACGTGGCGACGATCTGCATCGGCATGGCGGCCTCAATGGGCGCGTTCCTGCTCTCTGCGGGGACCAAGGGCAAGCGCATGGCGCTGCCCAACGCCGAGATTATGATTCATCAGCCCTCCGGCGGCGCTCAGGGGCAGGCCACCGACATTGCGATTCAGGCCGCCCGGATTCAGAGCATGAAGCAGAAGCTCAACGCCATCCTTGCTGCCAACACCGGCAAGCCCCTCGAGCAAATTGCCGCCGATACCGAGCGCGACAACTTTATGACCGCGCAGGAGGCGCAGGAATACGGTCTGATCGACAGGGTCATCGACCACCGATAACGCCGTACCGGCCATGCATGTGCCGACGCGCAGCGATTCGCGCCATTAACCCGAAAGGAGGGCCATTCTGTGCCCAGTGAAAAAGGCATCCGCTGTTCCTTCTGCGGTAAGCGGCAGGAGCAGGTCAAGCGGATGATGTCCGGCCCGAACAACGTCTATATCTGTAACGAGTGCGTCGAGCTGTGCAACAGCATCATCCATGAGGATCTCTATGAGACCGACGCCAGCTTTCAGCATGACCCGGAAAAGCTCCCGACT